>JALQTG010000045.1 GCA_023264075.1 Crocinitomicaceae bacterium | reverse complement strand
CGTAAGTTCGGATGAATGGACAGAGGAACAAGCCTTGCCAGATACGCTTGGGAAAATTGCCGCCGCTGCAAGTTTTGTGAAGAATAGAATTTACATCATGGGCGGTTACCACGTCGATGAAAACGGAAATGAATACTCTTCAAATAAGGTACACGTATACAATCCATTTCTGGACACATTTGAAGTAGATGCTTCGAACATTCCGGTTCCTATCGATGACCATGTTCAGGCAGTTTGGAGGGATTCGCTCATTTTTGTAGTCACAGGATGGAGCAATACAACGAATGTTCCAGATGTTCAAATTTTTAATCCAGCGTTTAATTCATGGACGGCGGCAACCGAGGTGCCAAATACGAATTTTTTTAAAGCGTTTGGGGCGGCTGGGTACATTCTAGGAGACACACTTTTTTACTATGGAGGCGTAGCCGGAAGCTTTAATTTTACAGCACGTAAATACTTAAGAAAAGGGGTGATTAATCCTGAGGACCCAACGGATATTTCTTGGTCTTATGAAGGAGAAGCACCTGGGGCACCTGGCTACCGCGTAGCGTGTTCGGGGCATAATAATACCGTCTTTTTTGTGGGTGGGGGTGAAGTCGCCTATAATTATGATGCCATGGCCTATGACGGAACAGGATTGGTGGAACCAGCACCACGGATTCTAAATTTTAATAGTAATTCGGCAACGTATGTTGAAAATGTGGACATTCCTTATTCAACCATGGATCACCGTGGATTGGCGAAATTAGGTGGTGGAAATTGGATACTTGCAGGAGGAATCGATTCGGCACAAGTGGTTTCTAATCGTACCTTTCTACTGAATAACCCAGCGCTATCCGACATTGATAAAGGGACTGTTCCACCGTTTTTTGAAGTCATCAATCAAAATGGTCAATTCAAAATAGTTACTGAGAACATTGGAACCATCACTGTGTTTAACAGTCTCGGACAACGTTTGCTGAGAACACGAAAATTGCTCTCCGATTTATATATCGATAAGAGTGATTTAAATGCTCACTTTTTGTTGTTTGTTTATGACGATGGATCAAATGTTCCCGTATCAAAAAAAATAATTCTAGTAGATTAATTTGTCGCATTGATTGTGCCCATGGATTTTTTCAATACTCCTATAGAATACTTAAAAGGCGTTGGTGCTGAACGAGGCGGGGTATTGAGAAAAGAAGCGGGAATTGCCACATTTTGGGATTTACTGAATTATTTTCCATTTCGCTATGTCGACCGTTCCACCTATCATCAAGTGAAAGACGTATCGTATGTGGAGGGATCAGTTCAGTTGAAAGGAAAAATTGTTTCCCTTTCAGAACTAGGAGCCGGAAGAGCTAAGCGGTTGAAGGCAATTTTTGAAGATGAAACGGGTAGTATTGAGCTAGTTTGGTTTAAAGGGGCCAAATGGATCAAAAACAGCTTACAAATAGGAACTCTTTATCGGGTATACGGAAATCCAAAGCGTTTTGGAACGGCTTGGTCGATTCCGCATCCTGAATTGACCCTCTTCGCCAATGTTGCTCATGAGAAAGGACTTCAGCCAATTTATCCGAGTGGAGAAAAACTGGCGGCGAAGGGGTTGACATCCAGAGGGATTGAAAAGTTAACATTTGAGTTGCTACAACAATGTAACGGGAAAATAGCTGAGATCTTGCCAAGCACATTGATGGAGCAATACGCTTTAATGGGCAGAGAAGCGGCTTACCAAGCGATTCACGTTCCCAGACATCAACAAGAAACGAATAAAGCCCAATTTCGCTTGAAGTTTGACGAACTTTTTTTCCTGCAATTAGAATTGTTGATTCGCAAACAAGTGGCTGCCTCAAAGGCAAAAGGGTACGAGTTCCCGCTGGTGGGAGAGCCTTTTCAAACCTTTTACGATCAGCATATTCCATTTGAATTAACCCAAGCTCAAAAACGCGTGTTAAAAGAAATTCGTGCTGATTTGCGCACGGGTAAACACATGAATCGCCTGCTCCAAGGAGATGTTGGAAGCGGGAAAACACTTGTGGCGCTATTGACCATGTTATTTGCTGTTGGAAATGGTTTTCAAGCCGCATTGATGGCTCCGACCGAAATTCTAGCGCAACAACACTTTGTGACGATCCAAGAGTTGGTGGCTCCGATGAACCTAGGGGTAGCGATTCTCACCGGTTCCTCAAAAACCAAGGCAAGAAGGGAATTACATGAGCAATTGGAAAATGGGGAGATTGATATTTTAATTGGCACCCATGCACTCCTTGAACCCAAGGTGGTGTTTAAGAATTTAGGAATCGTGGTGATTGATGAGCAGCACCGATTTGGTGTAGCGCAGCGCGCACGTCTGTGGAAGAAGAATACATCACCACCTCATATTTTAGTAATGACAGCGACGCCTATTCCACGTACCTTAGCGATGACCTTCTATGGAGATCTGGATGTCTCCGTGATTGACGAGCTACCACCTGGAAGAAAGCCCATTCAAACCATTCATTATTACGAGCAATCTCGTCTGAAGGTATTCGCGTTTATCAAACAAGAAATCGCCTTAGGGCGTCAGGTATACATTGTTTATCCATTGATTTCTGAGTCAGAAACATTGGATTATCAAAACCTTATGGATGGCTATGAGGCTATTACGCGAAACTTCCCGCGTCCTGAGTATCAAGTCAGCATCGTGCACGGTCAGATGAAGCCCGAAGCAAAGGACTATGAAATGCAATTGTTTGTTGAAGGGAAAACGCACATTATGGTTGCTACGACAGTAATAGAGGTAGGGGTGAATGTTCCCAATGCTTCCGTTATGGTAATTGAGAGTGCGGAGCGTTTTGGATTATCTCAATTGCACCAATTACGCGGAAGAGTGGGTAGGGGTGCAGAGAAATCATATTGTATATTAATGACAGGTGATAAAGTATCCAAAGAAGGGAAGAAGCGACTGGAGACCATGGTGAGTACCAACGATGGATTTAAAATCTCAGAAGTAGATTTGGAAATTCGAGGCCCAGGCGACATCATGGGAACGCAACAAAGTGGTTTGATTAATCTGAAATTAGCAGATCTCTCCAGAGACGGACAAATCGTGGGAATTGCGCGAGAGGCAGCGCGTTCTATTTTGTTGGATGATCCCAATTTTGAGAAACCAGAGCACAGCTACCTGCGAGCAGAATTGAAGCGTTTGCTGAAATCCAAACCGAACTGGGGGAAGATTTCATAGGAAAAACTTACATATTAAGAGGACGTTCCCCCAGTATACTGCCTCTCGTTCCCAGCATCATTTCTATCGAGCTCCTTTCCTTTGAAATAAAAAGTAATGAGCACAAAGAGCCACAGAGTAATTGAATCAGATTTATACACTTTGTTTCCTCTGTGCTGCACCTCCATGACCTCCGTGTTTAGATTTAGACGCTATTATCGCCACCTCTCACTATTTTTACAATTCGCGTCCCAAAATACAACCATTTCAAATTTTCTACGTATTCCTTGCACAACATTTTTATCATGAAGAATTTAATTATTGGTTGCTGTGTCTTTTTTACATTCGGGGCGTTTGCTCAGCTTTCTGGAGATATTGTGCGCGACGGTCGTCAACTTGTAAAAAGTGATAGTTATATGATGCAGGGAAGCCATACAGGTAAGTTAGTATTTGATATCGCTGTGAACGCAGAGGGTGAAATCACTGCTGTTAAATTTGTACCGAGTAAATCTACGATAACGAGCACGCCAGCGCGCATCAAAGCGCAAAATTATTTTGCCGATTGGAAATTTGAAAAAGGAACAGCTTTTCCTAAGTTTCATCAAGGAACCATAGCCATTACGATGGTGCGTGAATTGTAGAGATGTTAAATGATATAGATTATAAAAGGCTGTTTTCGAGAGAAAACAGCCTTTTTGTATTAATTGCGATAGATTTCGTCTACTTTATCCTTATGGATTTCCATAATTATTTTTCGTTTGAGTTTTAGTGTAGGTGTTAATTCTCCACCTTCTACAGACATTTCTTTTGGAAGTAACGCAATCTTTTTGATTTGTTCGTATCCTCCAAACTGTTTGTTGTATTCTTCCACTTCTTTCATAACACGAGCAATGATTTCTGGATGTTTAGAAAGTCCCTCATTGCTATCATCGGTAAGTTTGATCTCTTTTCGCTTCGCCCATTCACGCAAGAAGTCATAGCCAGGCACGATTAGCGCAGCAGGGTGTTTCTCTCCTTCACCGATAACCATGATTTGTTCAATGAATCGGGACTCCTTAAATTTGTTTTCCATCACTTGTGGAACGATGTATTTCCCTCCTGACGTCTTGAATATTTCTTTTTTGCGATCCGTAATTTTTAAGAACTTACCGTCTACCATTTCACCAATATCTCCAGTATGGAACCAGCCGTCGTCATCCAATACTTCTTTGGTTTTTTCAGGTTGCTTGTAGTAACCCATCATAACGTTTGGACCTTTAGCCAATATTTCACCATCTTCAGCGATTTTTACTTCAACGCCATCAATGGCTGTTCCTACTGTACCGAATTTAACTCCGTTTTTCATACAGTTCACAGAAATTACAGGAGACGTTTCGGTAAGTCCATATCCTTCTAAGATAGGAACACCGGCCGCCATAAAGATTCGCGCAAGGCGTGGTTGAAGTGCTGCCGCTCCTGAAGCAATAGCTTGTACATTCCCACCCAATGCTTCTCTCCACTTGGAGAAAATCAGTTTGTTGGCAATTTTAAGTTTGAAGTTGTACCAGCCTGATTTACCCTCTAATTCATATTCCTCTGCTAAGTCAACTGCCCAGAAAAATAATTTACGTTTCACCCCAGTGAGCTCGTCGCCTTTCGCCATGATTTTATCAAATACTTTTTCAATCAAGCGTGGAACAGCGGTGAAAATCTGTGGATGTACTTCACGGATATTATCTCCAATAGTTTCTAAACTCTCCGCAAAGTAAATTGAACATCCAATTTTCATATACAGATAGTGCAACATGCGCTCGTAAACGTGACATACGGGAAGGAAGGTCAAACAACTCGAATGTTGATCGGCTGGAATTCTAGGTTCACAAGCCATGACATTCGATAACAAGTTGTTGTGAGAAAGCATTACTCCTTTTGGATTACCAGTTGTCCCCGATGTATAAATCATCGTAGCGAGCTCCTCATTCTTTATGACCTTTTTACGGTCTTCAACTTCCTCCTGGTTGATTGTATCTGCATCTTTAATAATTTCAGACCAATGCGGAACACCAGCTACTTGATCAAAACAATAAAGGTTTTTAAGCGACGGTATCTCTGATTCTATTGATTTGATGGTATCGTAAAGCTCATGCGTTCCCGTACAACACAACTTTAGTTCAGCATCGTTAAAGATGTAGAGGTAATCTTTTTGGGAAATATTCGGGTAAATGGGGACACCAATAGCGCCAACTTGCTGTATGGCAATATCCATAATGTTCCATTCAACCCGGTTGGAGGAAACTAATCCTACTTTGTCACCAGGTTGTATTCCCAAGGAGATTAATCCGCGCGAATATTTATTGGCGTTATCAATAAACGTTTTTGTGTTCATGGCTTGCCATTGTCCGTCAATTTTTGTGGAGAACATAATCTCCTGGGGATACTTGGCTAATTGATGATACGGTATGTCAAATAATCGTGTAGGTGTATTCATTGTTTCGTTGTTTTTTAACATTCTAAACATACAAATTAATTGTGATTTTATTAGTTGTTCACAGGGAAAAGTTTCAACTCCTGGTAGAATGAGTTAATTCTATTGAACGATGATTACCGAATTTCCGCCTTTAAAACTAAATGGTTTCGTTCAAAATTACCTATTCCTCATAGCCTAGAATTTCATCGATAGTACCCGAAGACACAGCATGGTAATTGCTTCTCGCTTCTTCATAGATTTCGAGTGCCCACGATTTATTGTCTTCTGTTTTTGCTAAGGCTGCATAGATAGGTGCTAAGAATTTGCGACGTCCAACCTTTTTTAAGAATGCTTCCATGTCTTCTCGAATATCGAGGTAACCAGAATGTATCCCCAATACAAACCACTCCGACATAATTTCAGCATTCCCAGATCCTTTGAGATTCAATTGTTCATCTATTGACCGCATTTTTTCGGGGTCTAACTGTCCCTCGAAATTACGTATAAACGCCAACCATTCTTGAGTAATATGATTTTCTCGTGTGATATCGTTGGGTATTGGAGTACCATTTTCTTTGAGTTGTTTCGCGTATTGTTGAATTGCTTCGAATCGAGGAGAGGAAATGGAAATGTGATTTTCGGGAACTCCTTCTTCGTAAATCCATTCAGCAGTATTGAATTCAATGTTAAACTTATTTAATAAGTTTTTATCAAGGTACGAGATAAAATCTTCTGTAGTTAATGTTTGAAACTTATACGTGTCAAAATAACTTTTTAAGAACGTATCGAAATTTTCTCGACCTGCAGCAGCCTCAAGCGTTTTAAGAAAAAAGGCTCCTTTTACATAGGCAATATCAGTCATACCATCATCTGGGTTGCGATCATCCAAGTCTAATTTAAGGTGAGTATCATGCGCTTGACCATTGTTGATCATCTCAGATGTCGTTGCTTGAAGTTCTTGCCATTCAATCACAGAAAGCATATCAGCCACTTCTTTCCCATAAAGTTTTTCCATGATGCGATTCTCGAAATAAACGGTAAATCCTTCGTTTAACCAGAAGTCATTCCATGTGGCATTAGTAACTAAATTTCCTGACCAAGAATGTGCTAACTCATGCGCAATCACAGAGACTAAACTGCGATCGCCAGTAATTAAGGTCGGTGTAGCAAAAGTTAATCGTGGATTTTCCATTCCTCCAAACGGGAAGCTGTATGGTAAAACAATTACATCATAGGTTTCCCAGAGGTATTCACCATATAAGCTCTCCGCAGCGTCTACCATTTTTTGTAAATCAGCGAACTCGTCTGCTACCTCTTCCAGTAACGCAGGTTCACTATATACTCCAGTATTTTCTCCAATCTTTTGATACGCGATATCGCCAACCGCCATCGCAATCAAATAACAGGGAATAGGTTGGTCCATCGTAAATGAATAAGTGCCCGCATCATTTTTTTCCGTAGGATTTTTTGCACTCATTAAAGCAATTAATCCATTCGGAACTTGCACGTCTGCCGAATATGTTATTCTGTTGCTCGGAATATCTTGAGTAGGTATCCATGTCCGAGTTAAAATGGCCTGTCCCTGAGTATATAAGAATGGATGCTCTTTGCTCAAGGTCAATTCTGGGGCTAACCAATCAAGAGCGCTAGATGCATCTGTTGTAGCGTAATAAATATTAACGACAGTTGTAGTGGGTTCAATATCAACGATCAATGGGGCTCCTAGAGTAGGTGACTCCTCCCCGATTGTGTACGTTGTTTCCTTCTCGTCTGTTCCAATGGTTATTTTTTGAATGGATAATCCATACACATCAAAGATGGCACGATGAACTCCTGTATTGTTCATCGTATGGCGCACAACACCTGTTAATTCCTTTTTATCAAAATCAACGGCAATGTCGAGATGCAAGTGTGTGGTGTTGATTTCGTCCACATTCGAATAGCTGTGATCGCTCACTTTTATGGTCATAGCTGTTGAAGGTGATTCGTTTTGTTTTTCAACTGAATTACAGCTTGTTATGAGTTGTGATGCAAAAAGTAAAATGAGTAATCTGTACATATTAATGATTCATTGGTGTCGTAAAACTATCATTTTCATTCTGGTATCCAAAAAGAAAATTGCCAAATGTATGGAAATACTCGTTAAGTCCATAAAATGAATCGATTAGTAGAAATGAAATGAAATCAAATTTTGATTTTTTGTTGCACGTAAGGAATTTTTACTATTTTCACGCACCATAGAAAATGTATTATGAAATCAGAAAATAGTATAAAGAAAGGTCATCCAAAGGGTCTATATTTGTTATTTACCGTGGAAATGTGGGAGCGTTTCAGTTACTACGGAATGCGTGCAATTTTCATTTTGTTTTTGACAAAAGCACTTTTAATTGATGCCAAAGAGGCAGGTTCAATCTTTGGAATCTATACCTCGCTGGTTTATGCAACCCCATTACTTGGAGGATTTATCGCAGATAGATACTGGGGAAATCGCAGGTCGATTTTGGTTGGTGGAATATTAATGGCCGTTGCTCAATTCATGATGTATTTTAGTGCCTCTTTATACGCCACGCCTGACACAGCAATTCCAATTATGTATGTGGCATTAGGATTCTTAATTTTTGGAAATGGTTTTTTTAAACCAAACATCTCATCTATGGTAGGTTCTCTCTACCCTCAAGGAGATTCTCGTATTGACTCAGCGTACACAATTTTTTACATGGGTATTAATGCAGGCGCTTTGGTTGCACCGCTTGTAGCAGGTGGTTTAGGAGATACTGGTGCAGCGGCTGATTTTAAATATGGTTTTCTCGCGGCAGGTATAGGAATGGTCGTGGGGACAATTATTATGTTAGCTTTTCAGAAGAAGTACATAGTAACTCCTGAGGGGGAGCCAATTGGAATGCGTCCTAAATATTACAATAAAACTGAATCGGAGATAGATTCAGCAACGGGCGAAAATACTAGTGGGAAGGCTGCATTGACGAAAGTTGAAAAGGACAGAATATTAGCAATTTTCATTATTACAGCTTTTGTAATTGCGTTCTGGGCGGCCTTTGAGCAAGCAGGAGCGTCTCTGACGATTTTTGCGGATCAAAACACTGATCGTGATATCTTTGGATGGACGATGCCAGCGTCTTTCTTTCAGTCGATAAACCCTATTTTTATTGTTCTTTTTGCACCTATTTTTAGTATCCTTTGGACTGCACTTGCGAAAAGAAATCGCGAACCAAGTTCCCCCATGAAAATGGTATGGGGTCTTGCTGTATTGGCTTTAGGTTATGTGGTGATTGCTTTTTCAGTGAAAGGTGTAGGTATGGAGGAAAAAATCTCTATGTTCTTTTTGGTAGGGATGTACTTCTTACATACATGTGGAGAGCTTGCTATTTCCCCTGTTGGACTTAGTGTAGTGAATAAGTTATCTCCTAAGCGTTTCGCATCGATGATGATGGCTGTATTCTTCTTGTCATCAGTGGTTGGCAACTTTGCCGCTGGTTTGTTTTCTGGTTTAATTCCGCAGCCATCTGTAAAAGAAGTTTTTGTGGATCAAAATTCAGGATACTCGGATGGTGAGGTGATTGAGCTAACAAGTTCATTGATGAACAGAAGTGAAAATCCACTTGAGCCTGCGGTATTGAAGGCATATGAAGAAGTATTGAAGGAAGACGGTAAAACGTTCAACCGTGACAACATTGAAAGAATTGATTCTATGTATGTCGGAGAGTCTAAGTTGGTGGATGGTCAAGTGAATCAAGAAACACGGATTGTTTTTGGATCTTTTGGTGAGATTGATGGTAGAATAGAAGGAGCTGAAATTAACCGTGATTTAGCCGCTCAGTACCGCGAGGATAAAAACTTTATTGTTCGTGACATCATGGTGAACGACGTGCACGCCGCATCATTCGTTTTTGAGAATACGAAAAACAATTTGTTCGGAATTGAAATCAGTACGCTGTATGCGTTTTTCATCATCTTTATTGTGATGTCTGGATTCACTAGTTTACTCTTATTAGTATTACACAAACGCGTAGAGAAATTAATGCACGGAATACGCTAATATTTATTATTAGTATCAAAAGGCTTCAAGCATATCTTGAAGCCTTTTTTAGTTTAAAAAGATGGAAGAAATTCAATTTGAAATAACAGAGGAATACATTGAGCTGATAAAATTGTTAAAGGTTCTAACTCTTGCGCAGACAGGTGGACACGCTAAGCTAATTGTCGAAAATGGAGAAGTCTGCCGTAACGGCGAACAGGAGTTCCGAAAGCGTGCAAAATTGGTGAAAGGTGATGTTCTTGTTATTGCGGATCAGATACAAGTGGAGATTATTTAGTTCAACGGATCAAGTCGAAAGTAAATTCTACTAAGAGCATAGCTAGGCTTCAATCTATTAAGGAAGCAGACTAGTATTAAGATATCTTACAGTTGTTGCTTAAATTTGTAACCTGTAATGCGCAATGCGCAAACCACAATCACTCCAAACCTACCAATGATACGATCCTTTAGTAAACCATTTACCTTGTAAACGCATAGTCTGCTCAATCACATCGCGCACACAATGCGATCCACCGTTATAGGGTGAATGGTAATCCACGATGGATTTAATTTCAACAGCAGCATCTTGGGGACACGTACTTACCCCAGCCACTTTTAATACAGGGTAATCAGGAATGTCGTCACCCATGTAAAGTGCTTCCTCATCAGTGAAGTTGTATTTCAATTTTAGGGATTCGTAAACCTCCAGCTTGTTGGATGATTTTAAGCAGACTTCCGTTGCCCCGAGTCCCAATAAACGAGATTTCACTTCTTCAGAACTTCCGCCTGTAATGATCAATATGCGGTAGCCTTCCTTGGCCGCATGCTGTATAGCGTAGCCATCTCTCGAATTGAGCACGCGCACGATTTCGTTGTTGAAAAGAATTACATCTCCATTGGTTAACACTCCATCAACGTCAAAAATGAACGTGTTCACTTTGCGCATTTTAATTTTATAATTCATCCTGGTTTTTTTCTTTGGTATGTTGTATAGAACGTGTAAGCAACGCATATACTTCTTTTTCTAAACCACTCAAACTTGCTAAATGTTTTACAATGATGTCGTGGTCATTGCGCATGGCAGGACCTGTTTGTATGTGAGAAGGGGAAATGAGTTCCACTTTTCGAATCGTTTCACGAATCAACGGTTTGAGATAATCAAAACTGAGGTGATGGTGTTGCAAATACTGTTCGGATAAGTGAAAAAGATGGTTGACAAAATTGTTGCTCATGACAGCGGCCAAATGCAAGTGATAACGGTCGGTAGAGGAGGCCTTGTGTACGACGTTGGAAATGATGCTCGCCAGTGCCAACAATTCCTTTTCGAATTCAGCATCATTCGATTCGATAAAAAAGGGAATTTCTTTCGCATCCAAGACAACGCCTTTTGAAAATGTTTGCAACGGATAAAACACGCCAAGTACCTTGTCTTTGGGGAATGAATGTAAGTCGGTGCTTCCTGATGTATACGCAATACGCACCGCATTAGGTACTTGGTCAATTACTTCAGGAATGGCTTGGTCCGAAACACAAAGCAGTGCCAAGGTGTCTGGTGCGAGTGCAGAAAGGTCCTGGTTCGTGGGAACGTTCAGTTCCTTTTCAAAGGCGAGTAACGCAGGTTTGTTACGACCATAAACGCTTGGTAAAATACCTTCCTCAATAAAAAAACGTGTCAAATGAAACGCGACATTTCCCGTTCCAACAATGGCTATTTTTGGTGTTTCCTTCATGGCGATGTAAATGTACTACTGTTGACTTTATTCTCCTAAAAAAATGATGAAATCCACCGAGACCCCTTCTATTTTGTGTATTTTTGTGAGCATATTTATTCTTAGAAATGATCGATCGAATTTTAAAAGAGTTGTTCTCCATTCGTATGATGACGGTGGGCTTGGTTATATTTCTTGGTGCCATTGCAATAGCCACATTTATTGAATCGGATTACGGTACTCCTGCCTCAAAAATAGCAGTGTTCAATACAGGTTGGTTTGAATTTTTATTGTTTTACCTCTGTATTAACCTCATGGTGAATATTTCAAGGTATAAACTCTTTCGACCTGAGAAAGCAGCGGTACTGGCGTTTCATTTATCTTTTATTGTGATCATTATCGGTGCTGGATTGACTCGCTACATGGGGTTTGAAGGTCAAATGCCAATCAAAGAAGGACAAACGTCAAATGTTATATTTTCGGCAGATCCCTACTTGATAATTCGAGCCAACGATTTAGTCAATCAATATGAATTAGAGGAAAAACGTTGGTTATCTGAAGCTTATCAAAACCCTTTTGAACATTCTTTTCAGTTGCCAAATCAAGTTCCTGTGACAGTTTCGCATGTTGATTATCAGGAGTCAATTATTGATTCAGTCGTGATGGCAGACTCGCTGAAGGGGGAAGCTATAGAATTTGTAGTACGTGGTCAAAACGTTTATTTGTTTAAAGGCGAACAGGTGGTGATCGGGGATATCAACTTTTCATTTGAGGCAGAAACTCCAATCCCTGGAGTTCAAATTTTTGAAAAGGAGCGAAAACTGTATATTCAATCCATTCAGCCGTTTGAGCGCGTGGACATGTCTCAGCTGAGTATAGAGGATCGTCAAAAAAATGAATTGGATTCCAGCAAGGTTGAGCGCATCATTGCGGATACAGCAGTTCAGTTCTACTCGGGCCGTTTATACATGATCGGTAATGAGAGTCTTGTTTTTAGAGAATACCGCAAAAATATTGGTCGCGTACGCATGAAGGATAGCAAGCGGGACGATGCGCTCGATATTTTAGTAGTCAAGTTGGAAAGTCCAACGGAAGAAAAAATCATTGAAATCCCTGCGGGTGTTGATAAGATTTTAGACCACTACTATGTGTCTTTTGCTGGAATGAATTTCGAAATTGCGTACGGTTCAAAGCCGATAGAGATTCCGTTCTCCGTGTTGTGCCGTGACTTTCAATTAGACCGTTATCCAGGGTCAGATATGGCCAGTTCGTTTGCTTCGGAAGTAACAGTAATTGATGATAGTTTAGATAAAACATTTAATCAGCGCATCTTTATGAATAATGTGATGGATTACAATGGGTACAGATTTTTTCAGTCGAGCTATTTTCCAGATGAATCGGGAACTATTTTGAGTGTGAACGCAGATTGGTGGGGGACGAATGTAACCTATTTAGGCTACTTGCTGATGACTATTGGGATGGCGCTTTCGTTGTTTGCACCAAAAGGCCGTATGCGCGATTTGAACGCGCTGATTAAGAAATCGAGGGCCAATCGTTCAAAGATGATGACGTTCGTTGCACTCGTAATGAGTACTTTGGGTACAGGTGGAGCGCTAGCACACGGTGATGAGCCTCACACGCACGACCATGAGACCACATCTGAGGTGGATCGCTCTCGATTTGAAGAGAAAGCACCTGCTGCAAAGTACTTATCCTTGGCGGATGCGCAGCAGATGGATGATTTGTTGGTGCAAGACAGAGATGGACGAATTATTCCTTTTCATACCATGAGTGACCGCGTTTTGCGCAAGGTGCATTACAGTCAAACGTACAATGGTAAAACAGCTGTTCAAACACTTGTTTCTATGCACTTGTATGGACCCCCCACTTGGAAAGATGAAAAAGTTATTTATGTCTCTTCGAAAATTAACGTCCAGTTAGGAGTAGGACGTTATGTATCGATCTCAGAAATAGAAGATGAACACGGGAATTTCCGTTGGATGAAAGAATATACGGAAGCTTTTGAAAAGCCCGATGCTCGAAAGAACGAGTTTGATAAGCAATTGATTAAATTAGGAGAGCGCTACCGTGTATTAAAAGATGTTTTGAATTACCAATTCTTCCGGGTTATACCTATACCTGGGGATGAACGTGGGGGATGGGCCTGGCCTTTTGCCCTAGAGTTGCGGGATAAAGACCTTACCGGGAATAATTTAGCAGTTTCGTTGCTTCAAGAATTGTACGCGGTGACAGAAGGGGATAAGAAGTTTGAAAGCGCTGGCGTGCATCTTGCCGATTTGAAAGCATTACAATGGGAGAACGTGGAAGCGTTCGGAAAAGCAAATCCGTCGGCGGATGTGCCTTCAAAGTCGCAGGTTGCTGCAGAAATTGTATACAATGATCTGAATCCCTTTTCATGGATTAAGAATGTTTATTTCTTGCTGGGATTTGTGTTGATTTTCATTTTCTTTTTCCGTGTACTTTCCGCCACTACGGCAAAATTGGAGCGCGTTTTTAAAATGATAGCACTGCCTTTTGTGATTGCAGTATTTGCCTTTTTTATCCTCCATGGAATCGGTTTAGGGTATCGCTCGTATATTTCTGGATATGCTCCTTGGAGTAATGGCTACGAGGCCGTGATATTTATTGCATGGGCAACGGTTCTAGCAGGAGTTATTTTTATTCGAAAAAATCCAGCAGTTCTTGCAGCTACAGTTTTGTTATCAGGATTGATGTTAATGGTAACGGAAATGAATTTACTCGACCCCGAAATCACCCCGTTACAACCAGTTTTGAAGTCCTACTGGCTAATGATTCATGTGGCCATCATCACGGCCTCGTATGGTTTTTTAGGATTATCGGCCATCTTGGGACTTTTGAATTTGATTTTATTTACGGTGCGCACATCATCAAACGGTAAGCGAATCACGATGAATGTGAATGAACTGAGTGCAGTAAATGAAATGACAATGACCGTTGGGCTATTCATGTTAACCATCGGAACCTTTCTCGGAGGCGTTTGGGCAAATGAATCTTGGGGGCGCTATTGGGGCTGGGACCCAAAAGAAACATGGGCGTTAGTCTCTGTTTTAGTGTACGCGGTTATTTTGCATTTGCGCTATATTCCAGGGTTGAATAATAAATTCCTTCTAAATACAGTAAGCTTTTGGGGCTACTCAGCGATACTGTTTACGTTTTTTGGGGTGAATTTTGTCCTCGTAGGGTTACATTCGTACGCACAAGGTGATGGAGTTACTGAATTTCCAATATGGGTGATTTATACAGCGATCGGTTTTGCAGTGTTTAACTTGGTAAGTTTAGGGACTTACTTGAACTACAAAAAGAAAAAAGCATGAGTTTACATGAGTATAAAGTAACGACGATTACGGGGGGAGTGAAGGATTTCGCGGACTTAAAAGGGAAGAAAGTAATGATTGTCAACACCGCATCAGAATGTGGTTTGACACCGCAGTATGCGCAATTACAAGAATTGTACGAAAACACAGACCGCTCAAATTTTGAAATTATTGGGTTTCCGTGTAATGATTTTGGAGCGCAAGAGCCCGGTACAGAAGAACAAGTAGCCCAGTATTGTGAAAAGAATTTTGGAGTGACATTCCCCATGATGGCTAAGATTTCGGTGAAAGGGGCAAATACCCACCCCATCTATCAATGGTTACTTGAACAATCGGTGGAGCATGGACAACATTCAGAAGTGAAATGGAATTTCCATAAGTTTTTGGTGAATGAGCAAGGGGCATTTGTAAAAAGTGTTGAACCAACGACATCACCAATTGATGAAGAAATTGTAAATTGGATTCATGGTAAATAAAGTAGATATACTTGCAATTGGTGCTCATCCAGACGATGTGGAATTGTCATGCGGTGGTACGCTGGCGAAGCATGTTCAACAAGGTAAAAAAGTAGCAGTTGTCGATTTGACAGAAGGTGAGCTGGGTTCACGCGGTACAGTGACCACAAGGTACAGTGAGGCCGTAGATGCATCTAAAATATTGGGTTTGGTAGAGCGTAAAAATATACAATTACCCGATGGATTTTTTCAAGAAGACCAAGAGAGTTTAATTCGATTGATTCGTCAGATTCGGTATTTTCAACCCACAATTATTTTAGCCAATGCTCCGAGTGATCGCCATCCTGACCACGGAAGGGGTGCTAAGCTCATTGCGCGTGCGTCATTTTTGTCCGGGTTGAGAAAGATTGAAACGTCGTACAACGATGTGCTGCAAGAACCTTGGAGACCCACATCATTCTATCATTACATTCAAGATTATTTTTTAGAGCCAGATTTTGTGGTGGATGTAACGGACTTCGTAGACATCAAATTTGAAGCGATAAAAGCATACAAGACGCAGTTTTATGATCCCAACTCAAAAGAGCCTCAAACGCCAATCTCCGGGGAGGAGTTTTTTGATTTTATGAAGGGAAGAATGATGCAATATGGTCGACCAATCGGCGTTCAATATGCAGAGGGATTTATCGCAGATAGATACATTGGTGTGAATGATTTATTTGATTTACGTTAATTTTGCCCTTTATTCGAAAAACGCTACTTAAAAGTCAACCTTGAAGAAACGAAACGTGCTGTTTTTGGCGAGTTGGTTTCCAACTCGCATTCATGAAACTTCTGGAAATTTCAATGAGAAATTTGCCCAAGCGCTTGCAGTGTCTCATCAAGTAGTGGTTTTGCACGTTATTGCAGATAGCGATGCAACATCAAAGGTTGAATTCGTCTCCACAGAACACGATGGCTATAAAAAAGTAGTGGTCTATTTTCGAAAAAGAAGAAGCGAGACCATCTTTCATAAAGTACAGAAAGCCTATCGTTATTTCAAGTATTACCGAAAAGGATATCAATTTATTCTAGAAAAGTGGGGTCGACCTGACATTGTCCATAACAATGTTTTATTTCCATCTGGACTTTTCGCCCTTTACCTTAAAAAGATACACAAAATACCCTATATCAGCACAGAGCATTGGACGGGTTATTTGAGTGCTAGAAATGTCACGATTGGAAAGCCTCGTTTAATGCTGACCCTTGCGATTGCGAAGCATGCACATTGGGTGTGTCCAGTGACGGAGCATTTACAACAGGGGATGGAACAATTTGGTATACAGGGCAATTATTCCGTTGTGCCGAATGTGGTGGACCAAACTATTTTTTATCCTGCGCATCATTCCTTAGGCGGCACGTTGCGCTTTTTACACGTTTCCAATTGTAAAGAAGAACACAAGAACATCACGGGAATGCTCCGCGCGTTTGATCGACTAGTAGAAATTCACCCTAATGCAAGTTTGCAAATCATTACAGAAGAAAGTGTAATTGATTTAGAGCATCTTATCCTTCAAAGTGGATGTAAGAACAGAAGTAATCTAATCATTAAGGGTCGACAGCCAGCGGAGAAAATAGGGGAGGCCATGCGAGAATCCAACTGCTTTGTTCTCTTCAGTAATTTCGAAACGTTTTCGGTGGTCATTGCGGAAGCATGGTCTTGCGGCATTCCTGCAATTTATTCGCGTTGTGGAGGGTTGACGGAGATCAACAGTCCTGCTATTGGGATTCAAGTTACCAAAGGTGACGAACAGGAGTTCTTTGATGCGTTACGAACTTTTTCAAGTGGGGGAATCCATTTTGATCGCGCGGCAATATTAAATCAAGCAAAAGAATACAGCAAATACGCTGTTCAGGAAAAATTCACGACGCTTTATGACCAAGTACTCAAGGATTAAGTTCCATTGGTGCATTAAACTCCTCATTGTACAGATATTATTGTAGTTTCGTAAAAAGTGAATAGCTAATGTTGGTCAAAATATTCGGTACTGTTTTTAGCAAGACGTTTGCTTCTGTAGTGAATTTCCTTATTGTGATTATTACCGCGAAGTATCTCGGTGCGGCTGCGCGAGGAGAAATTGCGTTGGTTGTTTTGTCGGTGAGTATTGTGGCTCTTTTTCAATCCATAATTGGCGGTTCTGCATTGACTTTTTTTGCTTCAAACCACGCCTTAAAAAGATTGTTAACGATAGCAATAGGTTGGTCGATGGTCGTTGGGACTACGGTCAGTTTGGTGTTGGCTGGGTCTGGACTTATTCCTTCGAATGTATCTCTGGAGGTCCTCTTAATCTCTTTGCCTCAAGGATTAGTACTTATTTTTCAAAGCATATTAATTGGCAGACAGCAGATTTTAGCATATAATGGATTGGAATTTTTGCGTTCGGCCACATTAGCTAGTTTAGTGTTTTTGGTGGTGATGGGATTCGAGCAATATGATCTCTCATGGGTATACACTGGATATGTTGCCGCCAATAGTATTACTGCGATAGCGGGCGTCTATTTTATGACGAGACTTCCTAAAGTTGCGTCAGAAGTCACCTTATTCCCTTTGTCAAAAAAGTTGTTCAGGTTTGGATTCCAAGTTCAGTTGAACAATATTTCGCAGATCTTCAATTACCGGTTTGTGTATTTTGTCATTGAACAAACGAAGGGATTGGAGGTACTTGGTATTTTCTCTGTGGGCATCTCCATTGCAGAAACGATATGGATCATCTCCAAAAGTATTTCTACCTACCAGACGTCTTTATTGGTGAATACCACCGATCGGTCTAAACAAGCTACGAGCACAGTTTCCTTTGCGAAAATGAGTATATTCTTTACCGCCGTTGCGGTCATTGTTTTATTGATAATTCCAGAAGCGTTTTTTGCATGGCTTTTTGGGGAACAATTCAGTGTGATCAAAATGGTCAACGTGTATTTTGCGCCAGCTATTTTATTTCTCGCTTTTTTCGGAATAATCAACCACTATTTTTACAGTACGAATCGGAATGATATAAATATTTACGCGTCTCTCTTGGGGAATTTATTAACGCTGATATCAGCACTTCTCTTAATTCCTTCATTTGGTCTTTTTGGAGCGGCAGGTACCTACAGCATTGCCTATTTCGGAATGTTGATTTTTATGTCGTTTGCTTTTCGAAGTGTTTCAGGATTATCCTTCACTGCTTTTTGCCCAAAAAAGGATGATTTTAGTCGGTTTCTTAAACTCTTAAATAAGCACAAATACACTCCTTGATATTCCTAATTGATCAAGGGTTTGAAAGGAATATTCTTGTTTAGTTGCTTTCTTATCAAGAAAGTATTATTTTTACTTTAAATTTAAAATAAATCTTATGATGAAAAAAATTGTACTCTTATGTTGTGCGGTTGGAATAACTGTTTCAATTTCTGCTCAATTTTCTGTTACCGGTGTGAGTCCAGCAACTATCGCGGGTCAATATGATTATGGCGTTCAGGCGGGTTGTGGAGCCTATCCAGGTGTAACAGATGATGGTACTTGGAATACCTTATCAGCAATAGATTTTAATATTCCTGGTACTTTTATTCAAGATACTTTGATGCTTGTAGATGATGCTTCTGTTGGTATCAATCCTCAAGGCAATCCAATTGCTCAAGAAGGTTGTAATGCATTAGTGAACGATTTGACTCTTGCGAACACCCTTGCTTGGTACACTCGCAACCCCGACTACACGTAGTGATGAATCGAGGTCAGATT
>JALQTG010000026.1 GCA_023264075.1 Crocinitomicaceae bacterium | reverse complement strand
TGTTTCTTGCTCATGGTAAACTCCTGATGAGTGTGTTTAGTTTACCAAGTTAAAACCTCCTGTTTTTTCAGCACACATCAATGAGGTTCATTTTAAAGCATGTGTATATCGAGCTTCCTACCTTGCCAAGCAAGACAATAAACAACATCGACTCTACGTCATTCTTATTTGTAGTCGTTTTGACAGTGGTATTGGCATTCCCATTATTTATATTGTTGTACAGGTACATGCCTTCAATCATACTACCTTTTGGATCGGATGGCTTTAGGATTGATCACATTGTACTGTTTATGGCCATTTTCTTTTTGTTGTTTTTGTTCATCAAGCGCTTCAAAGGTTTTTTTGTTTTCTTTTCCATTATTGCATTAGTGGCGATAACGATTCTTAATTTTTCAGGGGCATATACCCTTGAGAATTTGTACACAGATTACAATAAAATCTTGTATGACCTTGGGGATGAGAGTTTGGAAAAGCGTTTTTTCATGCGTAACGAAAAGTTTAGAAAAGAGGATGAACTCCGAAAAGCAATTGATTACAATAATCCAATTGTTGTGACCTTTGCTCGGAATATGGCCACTGCAAATTTCCAAGAATACGCTGAATTAGTACGCGAGCGAAAAGTGATTCAGTTCTTTTCTGTTTTCAAGGAAGTAAAACGTAGATGGGTATATGTCTATGATCCTTCTGGAGAAGATTATTATTCTTCTGCTAGTGAAACCATAGGTCATTTGAAATTTGACGATCTTTTCAAAGGTGATTGTGATGATTATTCCATTATGATTGCTGCATGTATTCGGGCAATTGGTGGAGAGGTTCAATTGGTGCGAACATCGACAATACGTGCGGATGGAACCTCTATCGGTCACGTATATCCTGAGGTAAAAATCGGGGATAAAAAGGACCTTGATAATATTGCACACGTCATGAAAACTGTTCTTTTTCCAGATGAAATAGGAGATAAGCCAATACGTTATTATCAAGATTCAAAAGGATACATTTGGATTAATTTTGACTATAATGATAATTATCCAGGCGGTCGCTATCAAAGTGATGTGCGCGAAAGTGAAATGAAAGTCTAAATGGACTATTTGGAACAACAGTATTTTCGACAATGGTGGGTACTACTGATAGTGTTTGTAGTATTCGGGGTATGCGGTTTTGGAGCAGTTCAGCAGCTTTATTTTGGTATTCCTTTTGGAAACAATCCTATCGGTGATTCAGGGTTGATATTCTTGATAGTACTGGTTTTACTCTTCTTTTCGAGTTTGCTTATGGTGCGATTGGAAACACATATTGACGAGAAGGGTATTCGGTGCCGTTTTCGTCCTTTTCAGCCGAAATCTATCTCGTATGCTTGGGAGGAGATCGCGGATATAGCGGTTCAATCATATCGACCTATGGAGGATTATGGCGGTTGGGGATGGAGAGTTAGTTTAACTGGAAAAGGTCAAGCATATTCTGTATCCGGAAATATGGGGATTATAATTCGTCTTAAAAATGGAAAGCAACGGCTTATAGGAACGCAAAAAGTGCAAGAAGCGCAACAAGTAATCGCTTATTATTTTAATCATCCCGAAGCAGCAACTCCCACGCTTTAAGGGAAGGATAGTGTCCCAATAGAACTTTTATCACAGCGAGTATTGGTACGGTTAAAATCATTCCCATAAAACCAATTACGGAACCAAAAACAATTAATCCTAAGACAATAATGAACGGGTTGATGTTTACGGATTCACTCATTACCTTGGGTGTAACGACATATCCCTCCAAGAATTGAACAACTGCGAAAACACCTAGGACACCTCCAGCGTACCAAAATGAGTCTTTCGTGAGTACCGCCAATGCGGTGGGAATCAATGCGCTTTTAAATACTCCAATATATGGTATAGGTGTTAATAAGGCTGTTAGCGCACCTAAAAACAGTGCGTATTCTATTCCAAGGAAATAAAGCCCTAAAAATGTTAAGGTTCCTGTGATCATCATTCCGATAGATAGACCTTTGAGGTAATTGTATAAACTTGATTTCACCTCATTGATGATGTTACCACCTTCCTGCGTGGCAGATTTTTCCACCTATTGTTCGTTACTCTTGATAAGAAGTTCTAGAATGTTGATAGCGGCTTTCGATATCTTAGTTCCAGGTCCAAAAATACCAAATACGCCTGCGTCATATAAAAATTTGTAATCTTGTTGAGGAATCACACCTCCTGCAACCACCATAATATCTCCACGGCCGGCTTTTTCGAGTTCGGCAATAATTTGCGGAACCAAAGTTTTGTGCCCTGCCGCGAGCGAAGAAACACCAACGATGTGTACATCGTTTTCAACGGCCTGTTTTGCCGCTTCTTTTGGTGTTTGAAATAACGGACCGATGTCTACATCAAAACCTATGTCTGCAAAGGATGTCGCAATCACTTTTGCACCGCGGTCGTGACCATCTTGTCCCATTTTTGCCACCATGATGCGGGGACGTCTTCCTTCCAATTCTGCGAAATGGTTGGCCATTTCTCGTGCTTTTTCAAAGTCTTTATCTTCCATAGCTTCTGATGAGTATACCCCGCTTATTGATCGAATGGTTGCCTGATAGCGTCCAAATGTTTTCTCAAGCGCCATCGATATTTCACCTAAACTAGCTCTTTTTCTGGCACATTCCACCGCAGAAGCTAAAATATTCCCTTTACCTGTTTTTGCTATTTCTTCTAATTCAGAAAGCGCTTGCTGAACTTCGGCTTCATTTCTCGTCGCTCTTAACTCCTTTAGACGATTAATTTGTGCTTCACGAACGCGCGTATTATCCACTTCTAAAATTTCAATAGGATCTTCTTTTTCTAATCGGTATTGATTCACACCTACAAGTACGTCTTTTCCAGCGTCTAATCGTGCCTGCTTTCGCGCTGCAGCTTCCTCAATACGCATTTTAGGAACCCCCGTTTCAATGGCTTTGGCCATTCCTCCTAATTCTTCTACTTCTTGAATCAATTCCCATGCTTTGTCTACTAACTCAGCAGTGAGTTTTTCAATATAGTAACTACCTGCCCATGGATCGATAAATTGGGTGATTCCTGTCTCTTCTTGCAAATAAATTTGTGTGTTCCGTGCAATTCGTGCGGAGAAATCTGTTGGTAAAGCGATAGCCTCATCGAGTGCATTGGTATGTAATGATTGAGTTCCTCCAAAAGCAGCTGCTAAAGCCTCGATACACGTACGTGCTACGTTGTTGAATGGGTCTTGCTCTGTTAAACTCCATCCAGAGGTCTGACAATGGGTACGCAATGCCAATGATTTATCACTTTTTGGATTGAATTGCTTCACCAATTTCGCCCAAATCAATCGTCCAGCACGCATTTTTGCAATTTCCATGTGGTGATTCATCCCAATTGCCCAGAAGAAACTTAAGCGGGGAGCAAAATCGTCAATCGCTAATCCAGCGTTGATTCCTGTTCGAAGGTATTCTAAACCATCAGCTAACGTATAGGCTAATTCAATAGCAGCTGTCGCTCCAGCTTCTTGCATGTGATAGCCGGAGATAGATATGGAATTAAATTTCGGCATGTATTTCGACGTATATTCGAAAATATCTGCGATGATTTTCATAGAAGGCGTCGGAGGGTAGATGTACGTATTTCGTACCATGAATTCCTTCAAGATGTCGTTTTGAATTGTCCCTGCAAGATCTTTTTTGTCGACACCTTGTTCTTCTGCTGCGACAATATAGAATGCCATAATCGGAACAACAGCGCCATTCATGGTCATGGAAACGGACATCTTATCTAACGGGATTTGGTCGAATAAGATTTTCATGTCTAAGATGGAATCTATGGCAACCCCCGCTTTTCCAACATCTCCTATCACGCGCTCGTGATCGGAATCATACCCTCTGTGCGTTGCTAAATCAAACGCGACAGATAAGCCTTTCTGACCAGCGGCCAAGTTCCTTTTGTAAAAAGCATTGGAATCTTCCGCTGTCGAAAATCCAGCATATTGTCGAATGGTCCAAGGCCGCACAGTATACATTGTAGGATAAGGTCCCCCCAAGAATGGTGCAATACCAGAAACAAAATCTTTCTGCTTCAATTCTTTAATATCCGACCATTGATAATAATTCTGCAAGGGAATTTTTTCAGCTGTTTCAAACACTGCCTCAGGCGAATGTGAACTCGCGTTTTTGGCTGGTTTCAAATTGACTTTGGAAAAATCTATTTTATTCATCGTGTTCATCAATTTAGGCATTTACAGAAGAGACATCACGCTCAAGAATGAGGTCAGGACCGAATACGAGTTGCTTTGAATTCAGCCATTCGTTGGTGATTTTTTCAGGATTTTGAAATTTATTCACCCCAATTAAAGTTGTTTTGCCTTGTTCAAAGAAAGTTTTTCTTAACGCACAAGTAGCTGCTACTTGTTTTTTGAGTGACTCAAGTCCATTAACTTCTGTTTCTTGGAATTGCTTCCAACTCTTTTCAATCAATGCATCGGTGAGCGACTCTAAAGCATATGCACCTCCGCCAGGATCTAAGACTTTTTCCAAATACGCTTCTTCCTTTAAGATGAGTGAAATATTTGTAGCTAAACGTTGGCTTTTTTCTAATTCTGGAGAACGCGTTCCCCAATCATATGGGAGCACAGTCAGTTCATCCACTCCACCAATTATGGCAGATAATGCTTCTGTCGTTAAGCGCAGCAAGTTTGTATAAGGATCTTTGACAGATTTGTTGACGGAAGTCGTCTCTGCTTCTAAATAGGCTATATGCGAGCAGGAATGCGCGGGTTGATATTCTGCTATTATCGCACTCCATAGTCGACGGAACGCACGTATTTTAGCAATTTGAAAAAAGTAATTACTTCCAATACCTATTCTGAATTTCAATTGCGCTGCCGCATCGTCAATCGATACTCCTTGTTCAATGAATTGAAAAAGTTGCCGATGACCTTCATGCAATAGGTAGGCTATTTCTTCCGTACAATTCCCTCCTACATTGGTTACTTGTGTTCCATCAATGAGTTGCGTTCGAGTGCCGTCTATGTAAGTTTCGTTTCCCGTGTAAAAGACGTGGATTCTCCCACAATTGGTGGGTGTTCTCAGGGATTTCACCCATTCAAATTGTTCAGGAGTATTACACAGAAACGTAGTGATGATGAATTCAAAACCAATTCCTCTAATGAGTTGGTTACATTCCTCAACGGTATGATTATTTAAGTCAATGCGCAGGGAAGTAGATCCCTTCATGAGTAATTCAAGCGCCCTTCTATTGCGTTGCTCTGCACTTCCAGAAGGAAGTATGGCTACGATTTCGAAGGTGTTAGCCTTGAATTTGCCACCGCGTTTGTAACTCATTTCCCCTGGTATTTCATCAGACGGAGTTGCATGCGAAGGGTGGACGTAAGCTGTGTATTCAATGCGTTCAATCGGATCACTATAATGAAGCGCTTCTTCAATGGAAGGTCCTTTGAGCGCTTGGAGAAGTGCCGCTTTCCATTCCGATTCTGTACTGGCTTCGAATTCAGAAAATATATTATTCATAAGCTACTAACTAGAGTTCCTCAAAGATAAGAATTAAAGGGCAAGCAAACTGATTTTTGTTATTCCTAAAACTGATAACCGTCATTTTTTACGGATTTCAATTACTTTATTTTTGTTCCAACAAAGCTTCAAAGCAAGTTTTATATTAATAGTGTTAGTTTAGTTTTAGTTCCACACCAAAAATTCAATCGCCCGATTGAATTGGAGGAATTAAAAGCGGGATTTCATAACGATGGAATTCCGCTTTTTTTGCTCCATTTCGTTAATTAAGAGATTGGTTGTTTTCTTAATTATTTTGTTGGTTCAATTTACTTGGGACAATAAATGTAAATCAACGTATTCCAAACTATTCTTAGATCACCTAGGAATAATCAAAAAGGAACCTTAACTTTGAGAAAACCCTCTGTTTAATGGATATTTCGAAGAAAAAACCGGCTTTCTTAGTCAGTGATGTACTCAGGAATTACCTCGTTCGCTATAAACGAACCGAGGATTTGCCAATTACGTATGAAGATATGCTGCGTTGGACGGATAGTACTCCTATTTATGATGATACCGGTAAGAATACGCTCTGGGAGAGTGTTATTTATGATGGTGCTGCCCAATTAGAAATGCTCAATGGGTTGAAAGAGATTTATGCATTGTTAAAAACGGATGGAGATACACAAGTGATTAGCCATTTAGTGGTAAGTCGTATTGACTATTGTCTCTTCGGAAATTCCAATCCATTCAGAATAAAAGTGGTGAATCAGTTAAATGACAATCATGATTATTTTTACATAAAAAAGGCAGATGCTTCTCGAATCTATGGTTTGGAGTTAGAGCATATATTGAGTCCGAACCGCATTGAATATATGGTTGATGGGAACACGCTGATTGAAGGGCATATCGCTGGTATACCTGGGGATGTATTCATTGACAGTTATATGGATTCCCCCAATTTTTATCCTATTGGAATGGCACGAGAATTCGTCAAGTTCAATGAGCGTTGTTTCGTAATGTTACTGGGCGATATGCGTTCGTACAATTACGTCATTGATGTAACGCCAGATTTTGATAGAGAACAGTACCGTGTGCGTCCGATTGATTTTGATCAAACAGCTTATGAGGGACGCAAGAATCATTATATGCCTCAATTTTATAAAGAAAACCGTCAGGTGGTCGATTTTTGTATTGAATTACTTACTCCTCAGACTGTTGAACAATACAAGTATGAAGAACGCATATTAATGAAGAGACGCTACAATTTGGCGCTTACACGACTGAATAAATTAGTCGATTCCATGGTACATCAAGAGCTATCTACGCCTGATAAAATTCGTTCGTTAGCCAGGGATTTAAATAACTATCACAATACCAAAAGATTTTCTCGATACAGCAAAATGGGGCAGATTTTACGTGCTCACTTAACGTTAATGTTGGGTAAACCAAAGCCCAAAATGCTATCAGGTAAAATTGTGTACAAACAAAAAAGCTGACCCTCAAGGTCAGCTTTCGCATTATTTTTTTGGAAGCTCGTTCCGCTGCTTAATGTACTGCTTTTTGTGGTCCATTTGTTGCTCCTTTTTAGCGGCTTTCTTTTCTTCCATAGTTTTAAGTTGTTCTGGTGTCAAGATTAGCTTGATTTCTTCATGCTTTGCATCACGGGTTTTTTTTATCTCTTTTTTGAGCGAGGTCATTTTTTCTTTTTGAACTTTTTGGATGGGTGCATATTTCTGATTCACTGCATCTACTTGTTTTTTCTGTTCTGGAGTAAGGTCTAATTCAGTCTCCATTTTTTGTATCTTCAATTCTTGCTTTTTCTCAGGGGAAACACGCTCCATTCTTTTTGCATCCTGCGCTAAGCTAAATGTGCTAAGGGCGATTAAAGTAATAATTGCTGCTAATTTTTTCATAACTTTAGGATTTGAGTTTTCAATTCTATGGCCAATATAAGCAAAGTATGTACCATCGTTACAGATTTATAGTTTTTTTAACGATTGCAGTAGTCATACTATTGTCGCGTTGCGCATTCCTCGGCACCCGTTCTTTGGATAGAGCCGACTTTACAACTACTAGCTTAAATTTAAATAAACACCGTCTAGGTTTGATTCCTGCTCAGGTTTTTGAATTGGAGAACCTAGAAGTTTTAAGGCTTTATCGCAACGAGTTATCTGAAATCCCCCCTGAAATTGGTAAACTAGGTAACCTCGAAAAGCTTTATTTAGGAAAGAACAACTTGAAGACCTTACCCGAGGAAATAGGAAATCTAACCCAGCTGAAAGTACTGTCAATTCCATACAATGATCTAGAATCTTTTCCAGTTTCCCTTAAAAAATTAAAGAACCTTGAGCACCTTGTATTGGATCAAAATAATTTGAAATCTCTTCCAGATTTTTTAGGTGTTTTACCGAATCTAAAGACGCTTACCGTATCGTTTAATGAATTGGATACCATTCAACCTGAATTATTTAAGTCAGGAAGTTTTCAGATTTTAGACTTTTCACAAAACATGATTACTTCATTTCCAGAAGAATTAGGGAACTGTACTAACCTTCATGAACTTCACATTAACAGTGAAGGATTTTTAACTGCAC
>JALQTG010000004.1 GCA_023264075.1 Crocinitomicaceae bacterium | reverse complement strand
TGGATTCTCTGTCTTAAATACACGTTCTCCCCATCGATTAAATACCTCAAACGTGATGGACGAAACACATCCTCCCAATACGCACAATTCATCGTGGAGATCGTCCCCATTCGGTGTAAAAATAGTAGGAACAAAAATTTCTCCACATGGATTGTTCACCGTAACTACTACTGTATCCGATACAACACAACCATCGGCATTAGAAACAGTCACCACATAGGTGGTAGTTTGCGTAGGACTGGCAATTGGATTGATACAATCTGTGCAACTCAACCCATCTGAAGGCGACCACGAAATCGCATCGGATGCCGAAGTAGGATTAATCGAAAGCGTCAATCCTACATTATCGCCTAAATCTATGATGACACTGCTCGGAACAACATCTATAATAGGAGGAACCGTTCCTCCTACCGTAATCGGACCATACGAAACATTACATCCGTTTTCATCAGTTACTTCGAGTGTGTAGTCACCCGCGCTCAAGCCAGCAACATCCTGTGACGGACTAGAAACACCATTCCATGTATAGGTTAGTCCATTTCCTGTTACTACAAGTCCTTGAATCACACCATCGTTTCCTAGACACGATTCATCCAACACGGTTAAGCTTGCATCGTCAATGGTAGGTGCAGGAATTTCAAGAATTTCGATGGGGCCATAGCTCGCCGAGCAGCCATTTCCGTCAACAACAGTTAGATTGTATGTTCCCGCTGCGGCATTTTCTACATCGAGGGTCCCTGGAGTTCCGTTCCACACAAAAACCAACCCTGTACCTGTGACTGCCAATCCAGTTATTGCACCATCGTTTCCATTGCAGGTTTCCTCTTCAACGATTAAGTTCGCGTCATCAATCGTTGGACCGCCAACAACAGGGATTTCATGCGGACCACTTTGCGCTGTGCAGCCGATATTATCGGTCACCACGAGGGTGTAGCTTCCAGCCTGCTGATTTACAAGATTTTCATCCACGGAGGATACGCCATTCCATTCAAACGTCAATCCATTACCTGTAGCTGTAATCCCTGTAATTGCTCCGTCAAATTGATTACAGTTTTCCCCTTGGATCACCATATTTGTAATATCAATAGTAGGTGCTGCTATCGTTCCAACGGTTATTGGACCTTCTGACGTAGTACATCCATTATCATCAGTTGCAACTAATGTGTAGGAACCTGCAGTAGAGTTTGTTAAATCGGCAGAAGCAGAAACGTTCCCATTCCATGCGTACGTTACATTTGAACCCGTCACTACAATACCACTAATTTCACCGTCGTTTCCAAAACAGGATTCATCTTGAACTGTCATTCCAGAAATATCTATAATAGGACCGCTATTTGTGTTGATGGTAAATGGACCAGCGGTCGCCTGACACAAGTTATCGTCTGTGGCTACTAATGAATATGTACCTCCAGTTACTCCTGTAAGGTCTTCACTAGCCGACACATTACCATTCCACGTGAACGTTACGTTTGATCCGGTTGCCACAATTCCAGTAATCGACCCATCGTTACCAAAACATGTTTCATCATCAATTACCATATTGGAAACATCGATACTTGGACCAGGAGAAGCCGCCAACGAATATGGACCTGAACTCGCAGTACACCCATTTTCATCTGTGACAGTTAAAGTATATGTCCCTCCAGTAGCACCGGTTAGGTCTTCAGAAATCGTTACAACACCATTCCAGTCTAAGGTTAAAGCACCAAAACCACCTGAAGCAGAAAGCCCAGTTATAGATGCATCGTTTCCTGCGCAGGTTTCATCTTGTTCAACCGGAGTGCCTGTAATCGAGATCGCCGGAGAAACGAGGACATTGATCGGGATTCTGAACGTACCCGGACAAACACCCACCCAATAGGTTGTATTTGCTCCAAGAACTGGCGTCGTAAAAGTTGTACCGCTGTTAAAGCTACTCCCACCATATTGGGAAGTATACCATTCTATCGAACCACCTGTTGGTAAGGATCCAGAAATAGAAACGGAAAGGTTCGCTGAACCACCGCCGCAAATTGTATCATCCAACGCGGTTAAGTCATATGCATTTACTAATTGGTTCGCTATTCCACTTGCACCACTTGTTGCGCCATTTGCAGGAAAGTTATTAGCGATTGAGCTGGAGGATGTTCCCGCCACACCGCCTGATATATCCAAAACAGCAGCACCTCCAGAGGTAGAAATAAGTCCCCCAGCACCTCCTCCACCAGGACCATCCATAGTATTTGCAGCAAAGTTACTCAATTGTAGGACTTGATTACCACCGTCTCCTCCTCGCGCATTCAACGAAACAGAACTTGGGAGTGGATTGCTATTTTGGATGATAATTGAACCACCTCCACCACCACCTCCGGCACCGTCATCACCAGATTTTTGAGTTGTAAATGTAGGAGGAGTTGCACCTTGAGCGTTGCCACCGCCTGCTCCGTTAGCATTAACAGACCCAGTTCCGATGATATCACCAAAAACTGTTAACAATACTATTCCACCACCGCGACCGCCATTTCCTCCGTCACCATCATTTTCATCTCCAGCTCCTCCGCCACCACCTGCGAAAACGCGGTCTACACTATAATTAAGCGGATGACCACCGTGACCATGAGCATAACGTCTGAAGTCTCCGGACCATTGAGTCGTATTTGGTGCTTGAGTCAATGGATTCTGTGCGCCAGTTGCGTGCGAATATCCACCACGACCACCGCCAGAACTTGGTTGAGAAACCATTGATGCATTTTCTAAATTCCAAGCAGGAAGATACTGATTCGCTCCACCAGGATCAGGAACACCGTATGCATGATAAGTTCCTGTTCCTACATTAGACCCTCCACCTCCACCGGCGTTGTGGTAATTTGCTCCACCTCCACCGTTTGCGATGGCACCGCGACAATAGCGCGATTCAAGGAGGTCATACTCGTCATGATAACCGCCTATTCCTTCACCTTTTTCAGCTCCTTCCGCAGCATCATAAGAACCGAGAAAACCACCGGAACCAGGACCTCCAGCATTGGAAGAGGCATTTAATGTTTGCCCCCCCCTGAAGCCTGTTTCATTTGAATTGATCGCGCCAGTTCCATTCAATGTCAAATTACCATTCACTTCAATAGCTAACACTCCTCCCGTTTGACCACTCCAAAGTGGACAAGAGATACTAGCATTATTCTGAACAGTAAGGTTGTCGAATCTTGGAACTCGGATTACTTGAACGTGACCAGCTGCCGTGTAAGATTTGGTAAGAGCGCAATTAAGGAGAATCGTATTGGACCCTGAAACACCCCGTACCTCAGCATATTCATAATTACCAGCGTTGTTATAATTCGTTACTTGACCAAATTCCTTTTCATTAAATATATTTCCATTAGATAAAAAGGAGTTTTGTGCTGTATAATTTCCTCCCCATGAAACGGTTGGAGTTGTATTCACATCAACACTAGCTCCTTGCATTTGAACAATCAAAATAAGGTCTCCTGCAGCCAAATTATTCGCAAAAACAGCACCTCCTAAAGCGTTACTATTCACGCTTATGGAAGAAGCTCCAGCATTCGCATTATTCGTCAAATAGGTGTATGTATTCACCCATTCATTCTGAACAGAAATCGTCAAATCTCCGAGTGATGCTCTTTGGGCAATGGATTGTAGAGCGATAAATAATATACTAAGCGCAACGATAAGGTACCGAATCATGAGTTTCTAGTTTGGTTTTACAACGTGTTAAAAGTATAAAAGGTTGGTCAATATTCCAATAATCAAACGCGCAATGTGACAAAAAGTACAGAAGTATGTAGGCGGTTGTATCCGTTCTTCTTTCATCGTAAGAATTCAATATCTTAAGAAATAGCTCTACATTTGTTAGTATGAAACTTCTTCGTTCACCTTATCCTTTGATGCTCCTCCATCTCATCTTGGGTGTTTTAACGCTCATAATATTTGACGGGACTGGTGATTCAGGAGATAGTATTTACCACTATTTGTATGCACGATCTGCACCAGATCACCCCGAACTTTATTTCGATCATTGGGCGAAACCGTTATTTGTACTTCTTTACAGTCCAATGGCACAAATTGGATTCATTGGTGTTCAACTCTTAAACTTACTGGTTGTGAATGCAACCCTCTATTTCACCTATCAAACAGCAAAAAAGCTAGATATTCCTTCGCCCTATTTCACCCTTATATTGCTAATTTTCTCACCACTTTATTTTGTTCTAACCTTTTCAGGATTAACAGAACCGCTATTTGCCTTTTTCTTAATCCTTGCCTTTTTCATGCAGCTGAATAAACGTCATGCTTTGGCAATTGTTCTTATTTCGTTTTTACCGTTCGTTCGTTCTGAAGGACTTTTTTTTATTGGCATTTTTGGACTTTGGGAAGTCCTTCGCGGACGCTATACCTCTCTGTTATTTCTTCTCACTGGCTCGTTCATATACGGTCTAGCCGGCTATTTCGTTCATAACGATTTCTTTTGGACAATTACGAAAATTCCCTATTCAAAACTTAGTAGTACTTATGGTAGCGGTACGGCGCTGCACTTCATTGAGCAACTCATTTATGTCGTTGGAATCCCATTTTACCTCTTGTTTTGGATTGGATTTTTGTTCCTTACTGTTCATTATTTTTTACGACGGACTTCTTTTAAATTGGTATATTTTCTATTAGGCAGTGTAGTGGCATTTATTCTGGCTCACACCATATTTTGGTATTACGGCATTTTTAATTCGATGGGGCTTAAACGCGTGTTGATTTGTGTAATTCCTTTTATGGCGCTCATCGCAACGTACGGATTGAGTCAAATTCAATTTATACTGCAGCATTTCTCATATCGATTGGCAGGTGCAATAGTTTATATTTTTGCCCTATACACTATGGTTTTTCCTTTTACAAAAAACCCTGCGGCAATAGATTTTAAGCATGATTTGAATTTGCATGTAGAACAAGTCCAAGCGAACAAAATTGCGAACTATATCAACGCACACTATAAAGAACCAAAGATCATTGTTGGCAACACCTACTTTTGTGAAATTCTAAATATAGATTGCTTTGACCCTTCCAGGAAATCGTTCATAACACCAGAAGCTATTGAAACTGCCCAACCCGGAGATTTAATTATTTGGGACAATTGGTTTTCAATTGTAGAACATGGTATTTCTTTAGATTATCTAATAAACCAACCGAACTTCAAACTTGTTTTTGAAACCGAAAACACTGATAACAGGGAACGTTATTCAAAAATGGTATTATTCGAAGTCTATTAGCAGGACTTACTTGAAGCGTTCAAAAATACGCGCTACAGCAGGACAAATTTCAGTGTTTTTCAGCGTCAACTTTAAAATTTGTTTCATTTTTTTTCGGTCTGTATGAGGGTATTCCCTGCATGCCAATGGACGATCTTCATAGACCGCACAAGTATTGTCGGCCATTAAGAATGTGCATGGTGAAGAATTTAAGACATAATCATGTTCTTCATCCAAGTGTAAATATTGATCTATGAAATGTCCGGTAGACACCTTAAATTTTTTTGACAATCTTTTGATGTCCACATCGCGAAATATAGGGCTGGTTGTTTTGCAGCAGTTAGCACATTTCAAACAATCAATTTCTTCGAACACCTCTTCGTGTGCATCATGAAACAAGGAATCTAATTCTTTGTCACGCATGCGAGCGAATTGCTCAATCTTCTTTTTATTGAATTTTGATTGCGCCTTTGCGACGATTAAATCATCTTGATATTCCATGCTTGCCCGTTACTCGACAAAAATAAGCATAATGTGTTGGAACTCGTTATCCACATATAGAACAAAAATCCTTCTTATATTTAAGGCAATTATTACGTGTATGGATAAGTTTGATGTTGTAATTATTGGAGGGGGGCCCGCAGGGTACGCAGCTGCGATGCGGGCCATTGATTTCGGGAAGAAAGTTTGCCTCATTGAACGCAGGAGAATCGGCGGAGCAGGACTCTACGATGGTGCCTTGACTTCCAAAACATTATGGGAGCTCTCTCAAAAAGTACGAGTCACTAATGAAAATTTGGAAAACTTTGGCCACGCGCCATACAGACCAACATGGAGTGAGATTAAGACAACATTGAACGAGGCAATCTTTGAACGAAAATTTCAGTATTCCTGCCACATAAAGTTACTACAGAACGAAACTGAAAAATCTCAATTCACCTATGAGCGTGGCGATGCATCATTCATAAACGAACATGAAGTAGAGATTGTAATCGATGGAGCTGTAAAAAAAGTGTATGGCAAAAACATAATAATTGCTACGGGGAGTTCACCTAGAAAACTACCCAATGTGGACGTCGATGAAAAAATCATCTGCACCAGTGACGGGATTGAACACATCGAAGAACTTCCTAAAAGCATGGTGATTGTAGGTGCGGGAGTTATTGGCTGTGAGTACGCCACCATCTTTTCGAGTTTTGGCTTAACAAAAGTACACATCATAGATCGTCAGGACCGCATCCTTCCCTTTGAAGATGAAGATGTCTCCGCAATCGTGTCAAAAAATTTTGAAAAAAACGGTGTCTTCGTTCATTCTAAAGCTCAACTTGAACGACTCGAGAAAAAAGATGGACGTGTAGAATATGAATTGAGTTATCCTGATGGTATGCGGGAGGTAATACAAGTCGATATTGCACTTCTTTCTGTAGGAAGAACGCCAAACACGACATCACTGAAACTGGAAAATGCAGGCGTTAGCATGTCCAAACGGGGAATACACATCGGCGATGATGATACTGTAACTAACATCCCACACATTTATGCGGTTGGTGACGTGTCAGGAAGAATTTCATTAGTGAATATGGGAGAGATTGAAGGACGTCATGCCGTAGAAAAAATGTTTGGATTTGCTAAAGAACGAATCAGCTATGATAACGTTTGTACTATAATGTTTCTCCAACCAGAAGTCGGAGCAGTAGGAATGAATGAACAACAATGTATTGCGCAGAACATCCCTGTAAAAGTTGTAAAAATTGACTATTCAGTTATGGCTCGGGCGATCGCTATGCGCAAAACACAAGGATTCTTTAAAATTATTGTGACCAACGACAAAGACATGCATATATTGGGGATGCGTGCTGTAGGAGAACATGCTTCTTCTGCGATACAAGCGATCGGATTATTGATTAAACTAAAAATGCCCATTGAAGTTTTGTCCGAGTTGATTCACCCACACCCATCCATTGTTGAAGGAATTCAAGAATGTGTCCGTATGCTACTGAAGCGCTCTGTCTTCAAATCGTCGGTGTTCAAAGACAAGTTAGCCTGTTACAGCCTTGTTGACGGTGTAAAAACACCACTAGAGCGCCTATAGCCTTGAAATTTCGTTTGGAACAATTCTTGAAACAAACTCAAAAAATTGCTTATGACCATCACGTTTGATCATGTTATGCCTCATCCCCTTTCATCCATACAGCATGGAAAAGACAGTATATGGGGAAATGCCTTTCACTTGGAGCAAGGACAGAAAGTCGTGCTAAATGCCTCTAGTGGAAAAGGTAAAACAACGTTCACTCATACACTCGCAGGAATACGAAATGATTATTCGGGTAATCTTCTTTTTGACAAACAGGCCGTGCGAGATATAAATCCTGAACATTGGGCCATCCATAGAAGGGAAAAAATATCCTTTGTATTTCAGGATTTACAACTTTTTCCAGAACTTACTGTACAAGAAAATTTACTCCTTAAAAATGATTTAACAAACACCTTTATAGAAGCAGAACTCAAAGAATTCCTAGCGATTTTAGGAATTCCTGAAAAGTGGGATGACCCGTGTAAATTACTTTCCATGGGGCAGCAACAACGCGTGGCGATTATCCGTGCATTGGCGCAACCGTTTGAATGGATAATTCTTGATGAGCCTTTTAGTCACTTGGACAAAGCCAACACTGAGCTCTGTTTAGAATTAATCAATGCTCGCTGCAACACCCTTGGAGCAGGGTTTATCTTAACAACCCTTGGCGACTAC
>JALQTG010000286.1 GCA_023264075.1 Crocinitomicaceae bacterium | reverse complement strand
AGGAGAAATGATAATTCCAGAATCCTTTGACCCTACTTCCGAGAGGACTGTTCTGTCTTTCGCTATACGGGCAATCAACTCACACTTTTCATCGTGAGGAATAATTACAGATCCGTCTGAAATCTCCGCCAAATCCATTTTGTACTTATCTAATAGTCGCAGGTAGTCTTCAAACATCCCGCGCGCATAAAATGCTTCAAACAAGGTTCCTCCAAAGTATGGACGAATATCGTTTTCACGATACAGTTTCAATTTGGCATCCAAATCCTTTGAGACGAATGCTGTTCCAAAACCAAACTTGGCTACATCCGTAAGGTGGCCAGATGCCTCTATAAAGCTCTCTACTTCACGCAGGCTAAGTCCTTTGTCCATCATCATAGTGAGTCCACTGTTTCGTGGCTTCGCAGTTCTCTCTGGAATAAATGGTAGTTCGAAATTCCTCATGGTTCTATTCTTCTTCAATGCGTGACGTAAATTCGCCATATTCTTTTAAATCTTCAAAGTGCAAAAATAAACTTTTTGCTAGACTCAAATTGGTAATCATCAATTCATCTAACAACGCCAACGCTTCTGTCCGTTTATTCATGGTCCAAAACTCGTTGACCAAAAATAAGTTTGTCGCATCACTATTGTTAATAATTTCATTCTGTTCAATCACTTCAAACAGTTCATCGTTATATTCTTTGCTTAAAAATGACAAGTAGTCGATAATTAAGTCTTCATCACTTCCTGTCGGCAACAATTCGATGGCTTTTTCATAGGCTATGCGCGCTTCGCTAATTTCACCATGCTTTTCTAAAATACCTGCTAAGACATGATGGTATCCATATATTGTAGCATCCAAATCAATAGCCATTCGGACTGCACTCAAGGCACGTGGATAGTCGCCCATTGCCTCATAGACAACACCTTTCCCCAACCAAGCGTCTGAAAAGCTCGGCATCAGCACTAAACACTTTTCGTAATAATGAATCGCCTCGTCGTAGCGCTCCAGCTCTTCATAACATTCTCCAAGAGAGCAAAATGTAAGCGCATCATCACCATCAATACCGATGCATTTTTGATAAAATTCAATCGCTTTATTATACTCTTCAATTTCAACATATGTATTCGCAGTATTGTAATATGCAGGAACAAAATCATCATTAATTACTATACAGTAATCGTAAGCCTGAAGCGCTTTGTCAATTTTTTTCAGTTTAACGTAGGCATTACCTAAATTATACCATGCTGTGTATGAATAAGGGTCTTCATCTAGAAACTTCAAAAAACAATCGATGGACTTTTCATATTCCTTTACTTGGTCGTAACAATAGGCTAATTCGTATACTATCGATTCATTAAGAGGCTGCTCTGACATTGCTTTCTCCAAAGTTTTGACAGCACTCACATAATCCTTAGAACTCTCATACTCCATCGCAATATCGATGTAAATATCGGCGCGCTCTTCTTCCTCCGCTAACTCTAATGCTTTGGTAAAATACTTTATTGCAGATTCACTGTCTCTCAACTGACTAAAACTAGAGGCTAACGAAAGGTACAGGTCTAAGCTCGGAGTGTCCACTTTTTCTAAATGGCTCAGCATTTTCAACGACTCTTTCATGTCGCCCATTAAAGACATTGCTTGTGCTTGACGGAGGTAGAACAAGTTATTAAAAGGAAAGTGTTCTCGCGCCATTTCGGCGGCCCACTTCGCTTTTTTAAATTGATTAGTCACCAACAAATGATCAATTAATGCTTCGATTCTATCGGCATCAAAATACCCGTACTCATTCTTTTCATACATCGTATTGAAGAGAACTAAGTCGTCATTGACATCACCACCATATATTTCCTCGTCTTCGTCGTCGAACATGGCTACAAATTTACAAATAAAAATACGGGGATTTCCGATAATTACTCGAAAACACCATTACTTTTTCAACAATTTAAGCCACAAAAAAGGAGATCGTTTGACCACCTTTTTCAAATACATTGAGGATTATATTATAAGCCTAAGCGTTTGAGTCTGACTAGTCGTTGATAAAACAACCATATACATACCAAAAGCCAATTCTTTTAATCAATTTCATTCATTTGTCCAAAAAAATCATTTTGACTGTGAACAAGTTGACCTGCAAGAGATGTAATATAGAGTACGGTATATGTGGTATTTACTGCTGGTGTCGCTGTTCGATTAGGACACCTTGTAAAAGAAAGCCAAGCTCCAGGAGTACAAGAATAACTAGTAACTCCAGATGATGTCAATAAAGCTGTAACTCCCGGACAAATGGAATCGGAAACCACTGAAGCAGTTTACGTTACAGCTGGGGTTGGGTTTAGAGTTACTTGAATACTATCAACATGATAATAAGCACAGTAATTTTCAGCCAACATAAAGGCCCAATAGGGACCATCGTTTTTTCATAATTACGTCGAAGAGCTTCCTTTAGGGTATGGTTTATTTTGTACCAATTATAGCCCATTCCCAATTCAGCGTATGTAGTGAAGAAGTTTCGTCAAAATTAATAAACTCTTCTTGACATAGCATTCCAGGCGTTGGATTTATAATTGCAGTTGGTAGAGCACTTATTATCCTTGGATATACATGCATAGCTAATTCTATCGCACCTATATCTGAAACTTGTTGTCAACCAGTTTGTCGGTATTCCTAATGGATTATCAGCTGGATTAACAAACACCTACACTGAATTCGGCCGCGTGACGTATGCTCCCAAATTGCCCGATGAAGTTTTTTTTATTTCATATACGGAATAGTTGTCTGAAAAAATATAAATAAATAAGCCTTTATCTTAAGAGGAAAGAGGCTAAGTGACCTCGTCAGGATTAAATTTCCTTCGTCGTTCCGAATTCCGAAAGAAAAGTCCCAAGTTGAACTTGGCTTTTTCATTTTCACGGGCTAATATAAGAAAACTTTCAACGCCCACTGAAAATGAAAAAGCTCAACACAATGTGTTGAGCTTTCCTTTCTCCGTGACCTCGTCAGGATTCAAACCTGAAACCTCTACAGCCGTAATGTAGTGCTCTATTCAGTTGAGCTACGAAGCCATTTTGTACTGTTGAACAACTTAATGTTTTCTTATTGCGGTTGCAAAAATAAGGCTTTTTTCTCTTTTTGCAAGTCTTTTTTAAATAAAATTGATTTGTTGAACTTAATCCTTTCAGGAATAGACAACAACACCTTTTTTTAATGTATTTCAGCAGAAATCCCGCGATCCAAAAGACCCGTACACATTACTTGAAGCGCCTCATAATGTCCTGATTTGACATCGCACTTTCCTTTGTAGTGAATGATATGCGTACATTGCTCTGCTTGAATCGGATCGTGTTTACATACCTTTATCAACGACTCAATCACGTGATCAAACGTATTTACATCATCATTAAAGACGATTAAATTTCGTTCATCTACCAATTTCTCGACTACCTGCTCCTCTACTAATGTTTCTGTTTCCATCTCCTCGTACTTAAATATGTCGGTACAAAATTAGCGCTTTTCAGAACAAAACCCAAAAACAACACAGCACATTTTTTTTCAGAAATTGACCCGTTAATAAAAGCCCTCACTGAATCCATTGATCATGGGTTGACTACACCAGCATCTATGCCTTTGCCTTACACGTTTTAATTCCAAAAAGTGTGTATAATGGACAAAAACCTACCACACTCGTCAATACGAACACTCCAGACAATACCATTAACACAATACCTAGGACACCGTCAATCGTACCTTCAATGAACAAAAAACCAATTACAACTGCTATAGCAATTCGAATGATTCGATCGATAATTCCCATATTCCTTTTCATAGATCTTATTTTAACTGATTAATTATCATCAAATATAGAACCGCAGAATACATTCTCCAATGAATCTTGTATGAGATTCACGGAAAATGACAAATATCAGCTTAGCACACTTATTCAATAGACCGAATCTTCTTGGTAAAAAAAAATAAGTTAAATTTACGCACTTCAATATTATGCGCAGTTTATTTTATATTTTTCTTACGTTGTTTCATCTGCATCCTTTAGCGCAGGTTAACCTCGACATTACTCCGAAAGAAACGACAAAGAAGAGCTTCTTTGCCTCTCCTGGACAATCCATCGAGCGAAAAAGCGACCTCTATTTGTATTGGGGATGGAACATTAGCGCCTACACCCCCTCTACCATTACTTTTTCAGGGAAGGATTATCATTTTTCATTAGCCGATGTGGCTGCTAAGAATCGACCAACACCGCTGGATATGAAAAACTATCTTTCACCAGTTCGATTTACGATTCCACAGTATAATTTCCGGGTTGGTTATTTTTTGAATGATAAGTACAATCTATCTTTTGGTATTGACCATATGAAATATGTGATGGTCGCTTATCAAGAAACGACGATTGATGGCTATATCAACACTGGAGAACCCCGTTTTGATGGGAGCTATACGAAAGAACCGATGTACATCACTCCCGAATTCTTACAATTTGAACATACGGACGGGTTGAATTATGTGAATTTTGAATTGAGACGATTGGACGAAGTCATTCGTCGCCCGCGTTCTTCCTTTAACCTCGTTTCTGGAATCGGTACTGGATTGATTATCCCTCGAAGTAACGTGACGTTAATGCAGTTTGATCGTTTTGACGAGCCAAATATTGCTGGATTTGGTTTCGCTGTCATGGGCGGACTTAATTTTGAACTTTTACAGCGCTTATTTATTCAGTTCGAAGCAAAAGCAGGCTACTTGAACCTCCCCAATGTACGCACCACCCATGATAAGACAGATGGTGCTAAACAAGACTTTTGCTTTCTCCAATTAAACATGGTACTCGGCATCAAACTCTTTGATTGATAGAAATGCCTTGGACGAGGTGATATCAAACCAAGTACGCTTTCGAATTCCCTTTCTTTAATACCACTTCTACCCGATCTTGCAATGTTGTGGAAAGTGTCAGTCCAACATAATCACAACGGATGGGATACCTTCTGTGTTTTCGATCCACTAAAGACACCGTTTTTACTTTGCGCACGGGCTGTTCCAACAGCTTCATTAAGGCATATTGCATGGTTTTTCCGGAGTTAATAACATCGTCAATTAAAATCAACGTTCCTTGAAGTTCTTCAGTGGAAACAGAAAGTCGAATCGGCTCACTCAACGGTTCTTGCTTATTGACATTTACCTCTGCCACGTTTACCTTTTGTTCCGTGATTGGCCTCAAAATCTCTTGCAATTTTTGAGCTATCAAAAAACCGTTTCCTTTGATTCCAATCAAATACAACACCTCATCTTCGGAATTATTTTCCAAAATCTCATAGGCAATGCGTTGTAACTTTTGATCGATTTGACGGTCGTTTAACACTACGGTATTCATGCTTCCCTTTTTTATTACAGTCAAAGATAACTCAATTTTATAGAAATCAAGAGATCGCTTTGGCAAAGTTACCGATATGAATATTTGAATTATTTAATCCCGTTGTATCAAATAAATAGACTGACTCAAGCTTCGATTAATTTCATAATCGGTATTAGCTTTATAACTCTTTCCGAGATCAATGGGGCCATTAAAGACTATTTATTGTCTCTCAGGCACTTTTTCACTCTTTTTTCGTGTGCAGCGCGCTCTTCTGGCGTAGCATTCGGTTGAATAAGCAATCCTTTACATTTAGAATCGATATACTCAGAACGTTCCATTACGAGGTCGAACATGTCGTCTGGTGCTTCCATTAAAGCGGTATTCACTGAATCACTTTTCACAATACATGTACAGAAATCCCATTGCTCACCATACTTTTTGACAATCTCCTCTTGTGCCTCTTGGATCTCAGGGTCTTTTGAGACTTCCTTAATGATAACTTCCTCCTGCACAAGGCTATCCGTTTTTTCGACTATTAATAGCGAATCAGTAACAACAACCTCCTCTGCTGGTTGATTTTGATTACCGTTACAACTCACTAATATTAATGCTGTAATAGATAAGAAAAGGTGGAAATTAGTTTTCATGGCAAAAAATTTGTACGTTGTGAAAGTAGAATATTTTTATCGAACCATGAATCTGAAAGTTGGCTTTTTTTTCACGATGTTATTCACAACCCTTGGACTCCTAAGTCAAACGGACACAACGCTCTATTCAGATACCTCTATCGTGCGATTCCAAGAATATGACGAAATCAAACTACCTCGAAATTATAAGTCAGCCTATAAAACAGCATTACGAAGGGTGCGCAAAGTATATCCTCTTGCACTTCATGCAGCCGCGATTATTGACTCCCTGAATCAAGAAATAGAAAAACAAGGCAAAAAACGACTTCAAAAAAAAGTCACGCGGGACACTCACAAAGAACTCAAAGAAGACTTTAAATATGTACTGAAAGATATGTACGTGAGCGAAGGTGTGGTATTGTCAAAACTTATTTATCGAGAAACGGGAATGACAGTTGAGGAGATCATTACGACTTATCGAAATGGAACCCAAGCCAGTTTTTATACTGCAATGGCGAGCTTATTCGACCAAGAATTAAATGCCACTTATGATCCAGAAGGCGAAGATTTCATTCTCGAATGTGTAATCCGCGACATAGAATCCGGGAAAGTTCCTTTTGAAAATAGGTTCGAAAAACTGGGTAAAGAAACATTCAAGGCCCGAAAAAAGGAATATAAGAACCGCGTAAAGAAGCGCAAGAAAGAAAACAAAGAAGCCAAGGATTAACCTTGGCTTCTTGAAGACGTCCAAGTTTTATTCTTATTTTTTCTTCTCTTTGTAGTTCGCCATAGTGTACGCAATTCCCAATCCAATCACCTGCTTAAACTGAGTGCGTGGACCAACATTACCAAAACGATCTGTAATTTGAATATCGTCATCATAAATCAAGTTCATGTTCAAACTTGCATAAAACCACTTATTGACTTTAAAATTCAGTATTATTTCCGCATTCACGTCAATATTCTCTGGGTTCTCAATATAATTCGAGAAAAATTCAATTCTGCTACGTAAATCAATATTTTCCATTAATTCCTTATTATAAATAATTCGAAGGTAGGACCCTAGCTCAGGACGGAACGTTTCACCGAGGGTTATAATCTTTCCGGTACCGTCTAATTCCGCTGGCGTCACACCAAAAGCACCTGCATTCGCCAACCGTTGATCTTGGACAAAGGTGAATTTCCCAGAGATTGGAGAGGTCATGATACGAAAGTTTTTGTTCGGAACATATTCCATTCCGATGGAAATATTTACATATCCAGGAGCCATAAACTTAGATGAACGAATTGTATCCGTAAGATTAGCAAATCCATCGATGAATTGTGTTCTAAAACCGCCGAGAATAGAGAAAAACCAAGGATCCTTGATGCCATATGAAAACGTGGACTGTAAATCAATCATATCCTCCGTCTTTTGAATTCCTTCATCAAAATAATGTATACCTCCCAAACCGAGAGACATGGTATTCAACCATTTCAATTTATCCTTTGAGTATTCTGCTTGGGCATTTACAAAACCAAGACCGGATAAATTATTCCGTCCTCCCGCAGCCCAATTTGTAAAGGTAGACTGCGTAATGTTCAACCCAAAAATACTTTTTAACTTCCAATTCGGATCTGGTTCAACGGTTGTAGAATCCTGACTAAACCCTGCAAACACATTACAAAAGCATAGTAATACAACAGCCAAAACAATCTTCTTCATATTTTTTTTCGGCAAATATGTTGATTTAATGCCGAATTAGTTCGATTTCGACATCATTAATTCTAAATTAATTGCTACTTTCGGGGCGTCAAAAATAGAAATCAAAACTGAATGAAAGAAGTATATATCGTTAGTGCCGTGCGCACACCAATGGGAAGTTTTCTAGGGGCATTATCCACTGTTCCAGCTACTCAATTAGGAACTTTAGCCATAAAAGGAGCCTTAGCAAAAGGTAATGTGGATCCAACTATTGTAGACGAAGTATTTATGGGGAACGTTTTGCAAGCAAACGTAGGTCAGGCTCCAGCGCGACAAGCGGCAATGGGAGCAGGTCTCTCTGAAAATGTGCCTTGTACTACCGTCAATAAGGTATGTGCATCTGGAATGAAGTCAATTGCACTGGCAGCACAAACAATTCTTGCAGGTGATAACCATGTGGTTATTGCTGGAGGAATGGAGAACATGAGCATGGTTCCACATTACATGAACGGTCGTCTAGGTGTTAAACTAGGTGATATGAAATTAATTGATGGAATGGTGAAGGATGGTTTGACCGACGTATACAACAATGTACATATGGGAAACTGTGCTGACAAGTGCGCCACTGAACATAACTTCACTCGAGAAGAGCAAGATGCATTTGCGATTGCTTCGTACGAAAAATCTGCCGCTGCTTGGAAAGCTGGAAAATTTAACGATGAAGTTGTGCCAGTAAGTGTTCCTCAGCGCAAAGGAGACCCCATCATTGTGAGTGAAGACGAAGAATATAAGAATGTTCGCATGGATAAAATCGCTGACTTACGACCTGCTTTTTCTAAAGATGGAACGGTAACTGCGGCGAATGCTTCAACGCTGAATGATGGAGCCTCTGCTCTGATTTTGGCTTCAAAAGAAGCGGTTGAAAAATACGGATTGAAACCAATCGCTAAGGTAGTATCGTATGCTGATGCAGCTCAAGCACCTGAATGGTTCACAACAGCACCTGCAAAAGCTTTACCAATTGCACTTGCCAAGGCTGGATTATCTAATGATGATATCGATTTTTGGGAATTGAACGAAGCGTTTTCGGTAGTTGGGCTCGCTAACATAAAATTATTAGGTATTGATGCCAATAAAGTGGATGTCAACGGTGGCGCAGTTGCCCTTGGTCACCCTCTTGGAAGTTCTGGATCACGCATCATCGTAACATTAATCAATGTACTCAAGCAAAACGGAGGAAAATACGGTGCTGCAGGAATCTGTAACGGAGGTGGTGGAGCTTCTGCTATGGTCATCGAAAACATCTAATTCAATATCACCCTACTTCGAAAAGTGAATGAATCCATTTTATTCACTTTTTTTTTGCTCGAGTCTTGAATACAAACAGGATTTCATTGCCCTCCGCATTCAGGGTATAAAGAAAACTTGTACTTTTGCTCTAAAGATATATGTATGACCAGTTTTTGGAAACGATTAAAATTCTACCTCTTCGGTTTTGGCTTAGGGCTTATTTTTGTTGTATTCTTTTTTCAAAACAGAGGTTGTTCATGGCTACCAGGTAACCGCGTGAAAAATACGCTACTCGACAAAGTACTCGTAATACAAGAGAAGGACAAGGCATTGTTTGAAGAAAAAGGGTTAACCAATGAGGAAATTGCTCAATTTTTAAATTTAGGAGATGTTGAGTTTGACCTGAGTTTAAAAGACAACAATGTTTATCCAAAAGTATTCGTTCTCTCTAGAACGGTCAATGAGCAAGAACACCACCTTGCGTTTTCGGTTTATGAAGACAGCTACATCTCTTTGGTGAAATACATTGAAGAAGGCGAAAGTCCTGTTCGTACAACTTCCCCTGAAGGATTCGGGGATTTTATTCGTATCCCAAGAGACTCCGGATTAGTGTTTATCGACAAAACACCTTTTGTAGCTTGCAAATCGACTCCCTTATTAACAACTGACGGTATTGAAATCGCCAGAAAATTGAAAGCGAGCGGTAGAATCGATTTTTCAAAATCAAATTTAATGCTTCCCAAAGCTGAGCATCACATTATTTATCAAGACAGCGATTCCAACCGAGTAAATGCCAAAACCATTGGGTATGAATCGCGCATAACATTCAAAGATTTTTATTGGAATGATTCGTTGGGCTGCGAGTAAATACTTACATCTTTTTGGATCGATTTTCTTTCTTTTGAATTTTGAGGGAAATGCACAGCCTATTTCTCCTGGGTCGCCTTTTTCGTCTGAAGTTTATCTCGAAGGATACTACGGCATTGACTTCGGCAATCCCGCAAGTGGCAATCGGCCAAGCTTTTTATATAGTTTTCACCGTGATAATGCCCCGAGCATAAACTTTTCGCTCGTCCAAGTGCACTATCAGCAAAAAAAAATCCGCGGTGCTCTAGGTGTTCACTTTGGAACATTTACGGACCGGAATTACGCCATCGAACCAGGGATTCTTCAACATATCTACCAAGCCAAAATTGGATTTCAACTCGGACCTACAGGACGTACTTGGATCGATATGGGCATCATGGAGTCTCACATTGGGTTTGAAAGTGCTAAAGGAGGAACCTGTTGGACCGCCTCACGAAGTCTGCTGGCCGAGAACACGCCATACTACAGCGCTGGCTTTCAGTTGAATTACACTTCACCGGATTCAACCTTTTATATTGCGGGGTTAGTCCTTAATGGCTGGCAACGAATCACACGAAAAGAAGCGAATACATTACCTGCTATTGGACATCAAGTCACCTGGAGCCCACTCAATTTTTTAACACTTAACAGCAGCTCATACGTTGGCAATGAATATCCAGAAAAACTGAGACGAATGCGGTATTTCCATCATTTCTACGTAAAACTGGAAGGAAAAACTACTGGGTTAATTGCGGGATTCGACTTCGGCTTAGAACAGCTAAATCTTGCGTCGAGGTATTACGGACAATGGGGTTCAGCAATCGTCGCAGGCCATAAAGAACTGTCAACTCACTTCTCGGCTGCCCTTCGCGTCGAATATTTTTACGACAAGTATGGTATCATCATCCCAACAGATGAAGCACCTTTCAATAACCTGGGATGGTCATTGAACGTGGACTATTCTTTAGACTTTCCGTTGATATTACGACTAGAATATCGAAGTTTTTACAATCAAGTCGATTACTTTGAATGGGGAACAAATTCAACACACATCAATCACTACATCGGACTTCACGCATCCCTTCACTTGAAATAAATCAACCCATTGTTGGCTTCTCATAGTTGGCTAAAACTTCTTGTTTACGCTGTATAATTTTTTCAATCAATTTTTTATTTTGGTCACCCACAATCTTCAGTTTAAGAAATTCACCTTGTCCATGAATAACAAGAACATCCGTTTTAAAAATAGATAAATAGTGATACGGGATGACCCAAGAGTAATTCGACAGGCGAATATTCATAATCACAACTATTCCATTCGGCCGCAATGAAATGTTGGCAAAAACAGCCTGTTTTCGCTGAGACATCACCTTGACAAACAACTTACTGTAAGAAGTTACCTCCATACGAGAAGAGCCAACAACACCTTGCTTGAAAAGTTCCAAAAACCGGTAGGGTCTTCCCAAACAGCTGTCTATCGCCTGTTTGGTTTCCTTATCTCTGATGGAAGTATCGTACAACATGCTCTAAAGACAAAACAGGTGAAAAAAAGTTCGTATTACGGTCTCAAATAAGTCCAATTGTCTCCCTCGAAGCGAAGCGTGTGTGAATAAAATAGTTGTATATCCGTTCACGGCAAGATACGAAGATCCACCAATTTTCACTATTTTTGTTGTTCACGAAAAAAGCATGAAAATACTCTTATCCCCTGCAAAGTCGTTGGATTATGATCGCTGGATTGCGACACCTAACGTGACGACTGCACCATTTCTCGAAAAGGCAGAATACCTTGCGCATAAACTGAAAAGTATGTCTCCAAAGAAAATTGGAACACTCATGCACTTGTCTCCAGCTCTGGCAAATCTCAACTATGTGCGTTACCAGGAATGGAAGTCACCTACAACTGAAAGTTCCACCGCCAAACCAGCAGTAACAGTTTTTACGGGTGAAGTATACAAAGGCTTAGACGTTGATACATTTACACCAGGTGATTTCGAACGCGCTCAACAGCAACTTTTCATTCTATCTGGTTTATATGGTATTCTTCGCCCCTTGGACTTAATGTATCCCTACCGTTTAGAAATGGGAACAAAATGGGGTATCACAGCAAAAATGAAGAATTTATATCACTATTGGGGAAGTCAACTCGCCGACTATCTAAACAAAGAGACAACTGATGACGAGGTGATTATAAACCTCGCTTCAACGGAATACTTCAAAGCAATCGATCAGAAAACACTGAACCGTAGGGTCATCACGCCTGTATTTAAAGAATTAAAAGGAGACCAGTTTAAAGTAGTTATGATGCACGCAAAACATGCCCGAGGAGCAATGGCCCGTGACATTATACAACACGAATATCAGAATGTTGAAGATTTGAAAGGATATAACTTAGATGGTTATTCGTTCAATGAACGCCTCTCTTCTCCCAACGAATGGGTATTTGTGCGATAATCCCGAGGAATACCCAATAATTATCAGAAATCAATTAATTTAGAAAAAACTTATCCATGCACAGACCACGTAGAAATCGAAAAAGTGCTGCCATTCGAAACATGGTAGCAGAAACACATTTAGGCGTAGAGCATTTGATCTACCCCTTATTCCTAGTTGAAGGGAGCAATAAAAAAATTGAAATTAGTTCACTCCCTAACATGTACAGATGGTCACTAGACCTGCTATTAAAGGAGGTGGAAACGTGCGTTTCACTTGGAATTCATACATTCGTACTCTTCCCTGTTGTCGACGAATCAAAGAAAGACGAAATCGCCTCATACAGCTATGCCAGCGATAATTTTTACTTGGAAGCAATTCGTCAACTAAAGGAGCATTTTCCGCACATTGAGCTGATGAGTGATGTTGCCATGGATCCATATAGTTCTGATGGACACGATGGTTTGGTGAAAGATGGAGAAATTTTGAATGATGAGACGCTTCCTATTTTGGGGAAAATGAGTTTATCCCAAGCCCAGGCGGGAATTGACATTATTGGACCGTCTGATATGATGGATGGAAGAGTAGGTTACATTCGTGAATTGCTCGATTTGGAAGGTTATACTCAAACAAGTATCATGTCCTATTCGGCAAAATATGCAAGTGCTTTTTATGGTCCCTTTCGCGATGCCTTAGATTCAGCGCCCAAACATGGCGACAAAAAAACCTACCAGATGAATCCTGCCAACAAAAGAGAGGCACTCATTGAAGCGTCACTCGACGCGGAAGAAGGCGCTGATATGCTCATGGTCAAACCAGCACTCGCCTATTTGGACGTTATTCATTTGCTGAAAGAAAACTTTGACTTGCCAATTACTGCCTATAATGTTTCAGGGGAGTACGCCATGGTTCATGCTGCAGCACAAAAAGGTTGGCTTGACTATGATAGCATAATGTTAGAGTCGCTACTCAGCATAAAGCGCGCTGGCGCAGATGGAATACTCACCTACTTCGCTAAAGATTTTGCACAACTCAAAAAAGATGCTTGATTTTTTTAAATATAACTCCTTTCCATTTTGGAGTGCTTGTGTTTTTTTTCTTACTTTAGCCTAATATTTTTAATTAACTATTATACAATGGATTCACTGAACAAATATTTAATTCTTGGAGCAGCTGCTTCCATTCTACTTATGAGTGCTTGCTCAGGAGAAACGGAAAATGGAACTGTTGACAATGGACATAAAGTAATTGACCCGGAACTATTAGATCCTAACCGGTCATTCAACACCAATTTTGATGGTAAGCTCTTTTCTGTTCCCTCACCTGTTCAAACGGCATTATTGATTCGGTCCTCCAATTTAGCATACGACGAGTCGCTGCTTAATTCCGAAACAAACATTGGTAATTACGCATCCAACACCTCTAAATCGTTGAACTTAGGTATTTATGGAGCAGATCTTGGATACGCAACGCTTTATGATCAAAATGCAAAAGCATTATCTTATATAAACGCGATAGAATCACTTTCAAATGACCTGGGAATAGCTGGTGCATTTGACACTAATTTTTTAGAACGTTTTGAGGCAAACAGCAATAATCAAGACTCCATGTTGGTCATCCTTACAGATGCCTTTCGTAAAGGAGACTTGTTTTTAAAAGAGAGTGACCGTAAAAACTCCAGCGCACTGATTCTTACAGGCGGCTGGTTAGAATCTATGCATTTCGCAACAAATCTTTACGCGAAAAGTAAAGACAAACGTATTTTCCACCGCATTGGTGAACAAAAGCAATCCCTTGAAACAATTCTTGAGATTCTTAAAGAATACAATGTGGACGGCGTAAATGATGAAATTCTTGCGCAATTGGGAGGATTGAACGA
>JALQTG010000234.1 GCA_023264075.1 Crocinitomicaceae bacterium | reverse complement strand
TTCATTGTTGAAATTCCAGAAGATATGGACTACAAAGCAGGAGGATATATCCAAATCCGTGTACCTGCTTGTACAGTGAATTTCTCTGAAATGGATATCACTGCACATCCAGAGGATCACAAAGGAGAACCAGATAAGTTTAAAGCTGAATGGGATAAGTTTGGTCTGTGGCCATTAGTGATGAAAAGTACTGAAGATACGGTGCGTGCTTATTCTATGGCTTCCTACCCTGCTGAAGGAAGAAGAATTATGTTGAACGTTCGTATCGCTACTCCACCATGGGATAGAAATGCGAATTCTTGGATGAAAGTAAATCCGGGAGTTGCTTCTTCTTATATCTTTAATCAAAAACCAGGAGATAAAGTGATTGTTTCAGGACCTTATGGTGAGTTCTTCATCAAGAATGAAACGAAAGCTGAAATGTTATACATAGGTGGTGGAGCTGGAATGGCGCCAATGCGATCTCACCTGTATGAATTGTTCAAAACAATGCGTACGGATCGTAAAGTGACATACTGGTACGGTGGTCGTTCGAAAGCAGAATTGTTTTATATTGAGCATTTCCGTGAATTGGAACGCGAATTCCCGAACTTTAAATTCTTTATGGCGCTATCGGAACCATTAGAGTCCGATAACTGGAAGGTAAAGAAGGATACAAGTGATGAAGCTGGTGATGGATTCGTTGGATTTATTCACCAAGTAGTAATCGATCAACATTTATCAAAGCATGAAGCGCCAGAAGATATCGAATTTTACTTCTGTGGTCCACCATTGATGAACCAAGCGGTTATCAAGATGTGTGACGATTGGGGGGTTCCACCAGAGAATGTTGCTTTTGACGATTTCGGAGGATAATTTCAATTCAAGATATTATTCAGAAGCCGTCTCATTTTGGGGCGGCTTTTTTCGTATAGTCAAAAGATCTACTTCGATAAATTGTGTCATTATACGTACGATTAAGATTCGATTTTTGACTTTCTACTTTTCGAGTCATCAAAACAATTTTTACTAATTTCACACGTTCTATTCGCTGTCATGAAGAAATTTATCCACGTCATCTTTTTATGTATGGGCACCATTGGGTTGGCTCAAACTGGTGGCGAACATATTTTTCCATTTTTGGACTTAGGATATAATGCACGTGCTAATGGCCTCGGTAGGGACTTTATCTCAGTAATGGACGACGACATTAACATTGGTGTAGCGAATCCAGCGATGCTGAATTCCGGAATGCACAATACAATTGGGTTTAATCAAGCTTTGCTCGCTGGAGGTATTAATTTTGGAATGGTTTCTTATGGGCGACACTTCGAAAGTATTGGGACCGGATCAGCTCATTTGCGGTATGTAGCGTATGGAGAAATGGATCGAACGGATGTAAATGGCCAAAAAATAGGCACCTTTTCTGCAGGGGATTTCATAGTAGGCGCTGGTTTTGGTCGTCAGTTGAATCCTCGAATTTCAGTCGGAGCCAATATCAATTTCATATTTTCTCAATTGGAATCGTTTAATTCATTTGGTGTGGGACTCGATGTGGCAGGAACTTATCGCAATGAAAGTGAGCGAACAACAGTTACTGCGATGATACGGAATGCCGGATATCAATTGGCAACGTACACTACGGATGACCGTGCTCCGCTTCCAACTCAAGCATTAATGGCTGTATCCCATAAATTAGAACATGCACCTTTTCGCGTTTCTATCGTTGCACATCACTTAAATAAGTGGGATTTGACCTACAATGACCCCAATTTGCAACCGACTACGGACCCATTAACTGGAGAAGAGATTCCTGTCCCCGTGGCAAGCTTTGGGGAGAAATTAGCGCGCCATTTTATTGTCCAATTGGAATTGCTTGCTGGTCAGACGCTCCATATACGAATGGCATTCGATTATCAGCGCAGAAGAGAAATGCTTGTACAACAGCGACCTGGGTTAGGTGGTTTTTCCTTTGGCACAGGGCTTAATTTTAAACGGTTCTCTCTGGATTACGGGTTGTTGATTTTCTCAAGTGCTGGCTATAACAATATGCTGACACTTACCACTCATCTCGATAAATGGAAGAAGTAGGTTAGTTTTCTTGCTCTTCAAACGCAAAGACCATCATCGGAGTGTTTGTTTCTATCTTAAACTTCGTTTCAGTATCGTTTTTATGAACAGTGATTATATTTCCTTTTTTAGTGAGTGAGAATAGCTCTTGGCTATTCTTCTTAACGCTGAGGGTATCAAAACTAGAAATAGTGAATTGAAAATCACCTACATGAACGAGGTGAAGTGCCTTTGCAACTACAGAATAGCCTAGCGTGAAGCTAAAAACAGATTCATTCGTTAATTTATTGATAGTTCCTTTCTGATACGTGAGTGTTCCTTGCGCTACATATTCTCCAAATACCCATAGCACTCCCTCGGTGACTTGAGGGTTAGCGAAAAACTCGTCGGGAAAGATGGGGAGCAGGTTTCCTTCTATCTCAATCGAAGACCACTCAAAGGATGGAATATCTTTAGTTTCCTCGTATTCCAAGACATTATTATAAAGTGTTATTCCCAGTAAAACGGCTGAAAATGCAAAAAGCAATAGTAAAATTAATGCAGGTGTTGTTGGAAAGTAACTATAAAAATAGACACCCCCTACGACAAGGACAGCAATAGGAAGGATGGCAACGAGGAAGGCTTTCAATTTTGACATAGCACAAAGGTAGAATATTATTGTCTCCTAATAGAATTTAATTAGCATCATTGAGTATTGTTCAAGAAATAGCTATCGCCCAAAAGCCAAGTTAGTCTAGTTCAAATGTGTCGCAGTTTCGTAGGTTGTAGAATATTAAAAACAGCTTACCGGATTATTTTCCATCATCCACAACATCTTGACTTGGCAAATGTTAGTAGCTTTGTATTCGAAAGATTATGCTGTATTACGATAAACAAACATACCGGGATTTAGAATTCGATGTTCTTATTGAATTATTAGAGGAGTTTTGTATCGGAGAAACGGCATTAGAACGAATACAGTGCCTCAAGCCACAAGGTGATTTTTTGATATTGCGAACAGAGCTAATCCAGGTGGATGAATTACGTATGATTCGAATGGAGGGAGAAAGTTATCCTGCCTTGGATTTTGAAGAGTTAAAACTCGAATTGAAAATGTTGCCCATCGTGAATGCTTCATTGCCGCGTGAGAGTTTTGTACGGATTCGTGATGCTTCAGATTTGGTTAATCGATTGCTTTATTTCTTTGATAAACGAGAAAATGATTATCCAGCTCTCAGTGTACTTGTTGAAGAGGCATATTTTACCAAAGAAATTATAGATTCAATAGACCAAGTCTTTGACAAGCGAGGAGAAATTAAAGATGATGCTTCTCCAGAATTATTCTCTATACGCCAACAAATGAAATCAGTTCAGCAACAAATAAATCGGAATTTTGACCGAGAGTTGCGAAAATGGATGAAGGAAGGTTATGTTAGCGAAACCAAAGAAACATTTTTACAAAATCGCCGATTGCTTGCCGTTAGTTCTACTCACAAACGGAGAATTGGAGGAAACATACTTGGGGCTTCCAACTCTGGGAATGTATCCTATATTGAGCCACCATCGAATATTCCATTGAATAATGAAATGGAACATTTGTTGGACGACGAGAGAAAGGAAATTTTCAAGATTTTACAAGTGCTTACAGCGACAATTGCAACCTTTTATCCACTGATAAAAACGTATCAAGAGATTTTGACCTCCCTAGATTTCATTAATGCAAAGTGTAAATTAGCACTAAAGTTGGATGCGATCTTACCTGCGATTCTCGAGGAGACAAAGTTTGAGTTGATCGATGCTTATCATCCCGTTTTAAAATTGAGTAACAATCAACTTGGAAAGAAAACGATGCCTCAGTCTATCGCAATGGATAAGTTTTCTCGCATGCTGGTTATTTCTGGGCCGAATGCAGGAGGGAAAAGTATTACCTTGAAGACAGTAGGTCTGCTTCAGCTTATGCTTCAATGTGGGCTTTTAGTCCCGGTGCACCCCAATAGTAAAATGTGTTTTGAGGTCCTCAACCAAGCCAAACAAGATGGCAATACCATTAGAGTATACTTATCAACAGCATGCTTTTG
>JALQTG010000292.1 GCA_023264075.1 Crocinitomicaceae bacterium | reverse complement strand
TCCATTATTCGTACCTACGTTCCACCCATTGATGTCATCGATGTAACCATTTCCATCATCATCTACACCATTTCCTGGTATTTCAGCAGTATTTATCCAACGGTTATTGATAAGATCATTGTGAGAAAAATCAACTTGTTCCAAAATACAAACAACGATATCGTGACCCAATGCATTCTGCCCCCCAGTAGTTATATCCCAAGCTTCATCTATGTCAATGTCTGCGTCAACAGTACCTCCTGTTTGTCCAGTATTGACATGATGCCATTGTTGATTGAACTCTGTATCGTTTGGAGCCTGACGTATTTCAACCAAGTGATTGTTTTGTGCAATCGTGATACCTGGTTGACTATTCACCAATTTCAACGCTTCGAGTTGACCAATGGTAGATGGATTAAACTCAATCAAATAAGCGCGCATATTGTCAGCTAAGAGACGATTTAAGTGAAATTCATAATTATGGGGTAAATGACTAATAATCCGCTCAATATTAGCACCATCGGCGAGTTGAACAATAATATGTCCTGGAATAAAGGGTTCTTCCAGTGGCCCTCTCATTTGTGCATGATAAGTAGTTCCTAAAAGTAGAGCTCCAAACGCACTAAGCACTATGCTTTTGGTGTTTAATAGAAGTTTTAGCATAACTTGTTGTTAATTTAGATGTCGAAATATATGTAGAAATACATCGAATTCAAAACTTAAAATACCTTGAAAACAAGAATTGTCATTTTTTCACACATTGAACTTCTACAGTTAAAGTCATTCAGTAATTGAACAAAACAGTAAACACTTCATTAACGTTATTGTGAAGCATTGCGGCAATGGAACGAACTCCTAACAACCGCAGAAATCGTTGAACAATTAAAATTATTGATTAATTTCGGACTCAAACTTATAAACTATGAGAATAAAATTGTGTTTTACGGCCTCCATCATTGGTTTAATGGCAAGCTGTTCTTCACCTGAAGAAATCCAAGAAATGACATATCCAGAAACGAAAAAAGGAGATGTGGTCGATACGATTCACGGTAAAGTGATTGCCGATCCCTACAGATGGTTAGAAGACGACATGAGCGAAGAAACAAAAGATTGGGTGATTCGACAGAATGAAGTGACATTTTCATATCTAAAAGATATCCCTGTAAAAGCAGCGATAAAAGAACGTTTAACCAAATTATGGAACTACGAAAAGATCGGATCCCCCTTTAAAAGAGGTAAGTACACATATTACTATAAAAATGACGGACTTCAAAATCAATATGTTGTTTATCGTAAAGATTCTATGGACAAAGAGGAGGTGTTTTTGAATCCAAATGAATTTTCTGCAGATGGAACAACCTCCTTAGGTCAATTATCATTTTCTGAAGATGGCAGCTTGGCGGCTTACGCAATTTCCGAAGGAGGGAGTGACTGGAGAAAAGTTATTGTAATCGACGCTGAAACCAAAGAAATACTAGAAGACACCTTGCTGGACATTAAATTCTCAGGGATATCGTGGAAACGAAATGAAGGATTTTTCTACAGCAGTTACGACAAACCAAAAGGAAGTGAATTGTCCGAAATGACAGACCAACATAAGCTATATTATCACAAATTAAAAACACCGCAATCTAGTGATCAAGTGATATATGGATTGAAAGATGGGGAGAAGCGACGCTATGTTGGAGGAGATGTCTCCAAAGATGGTAAATATTTGTTCATCACAGGGGCTATTTCCACATCAGGGAATGAACTATTGATAAAAAATCTTGAAGATGAAAACGCCCCAATAACACCAATGATAACAGGTTATAATCAAGATGCTTATGTGTTAACAGTTAAAGAAGATATTTGTTATATCGTCACGAATTTAAACGCTCCAAATCAGCGGTTATGCAAGGTGCCTGCTAGTACTCCTCAAATTGAGTATTGGGAAGACGTAATTCCAGAATCTGAACATGTATTAAGTGTGTCTAAAGGAGCTGGTTACTTGTTTGCATCCTACATGAAAGATGCGATTTCTGAAGTGCAGCAACTCGACTATACAGGGAAATTAATCCGCTCAGTAGAATTACCCGGACTAGGAACGGCGAATGGTTTTGGAGGAGAGGATGACGACTCTACATTGTATTTTTCGTTTACGAATTATGTGACGCCTCCGAGCATTTACACTTTCTTCCCTGAAACTGGTACATCCAATATCTATTGGCAACCAGACATGGATTACGATCCGGCTGATTTTGTTTCCGAACAAGTATTCTTTACATCTAAAGATGGAACAAAGGTACCTATGATTATAACTCATAAGAAGGGCATTGAAAAAACAAGTGATAATCCTACCATTCTTTATGGTTACGGAGGATTCAACGTAAGTTTAACACCTTCCTTCAGTGTGGCAAATGTAGTTTGGATGGAAGCTGGAGGTATATATGCAGTTGCCAACCTTCGTGGTGGAGGAGAGTACGGAAAGAAGTGGCACGATGCAGGAACTCAGTTTAATAAACAGAATGTGTTCGATGATTTTATTGCGGCTGGTGAATACTTGATTGCTGAAAAATATACATCGTCGGATTTCCTTGCTATTCGGGGAGGAAGCAACGGTGGATTATTAGTAGGGGCAACCATGACTCAGCGTCCAGACTTGATGAAAGTCGCACTACCTGCAGTTGGAGTTCTTGACATGCTACGTTACCACAAATTCACGGCAGGAGCGGGTTGGGCCTATGATTACGGAACCGCTGATGATAGTCCTGAGATGCTTGACTACTTGTTAAGCTATTCTCCCATTCACAACGTTAAAGAAGGTGTTTCATATCCTGCGACGCTGATTACCACAGGAGACCACGATGATCGAGTAGTGCCTGCTCATTCATTCAAGTTTGCGGCTGAACTGCAGGCTAAACATGAAGGTGAGAACCCTGTGCTTATTCGTATCGAGACAAATGCAGGCCATGGAGCTGGTACACCGGTTTCAAAAATCATCGAACAAAATGCAGATATTTTCGGTTTTACGTTACATAACATGGGAATTAAAAAAGTAAAATTTTAACTAATAAATACAAACACACAATGAAAAAGATTGCCTTATTATCATGCGCCGTAGCATTAACAAGCTTGTCCTTTGGTCAGGTAAAGATGCCAGATCTAAGTCCAAGAAGCACAGTTGATCAAAAAGTCGGTTTAACTGACTTTACAATCGATTATTCGCGTCCATCCGTGCGTGATCGCGTTATCTTTGGAACAATTATTCCTTATGGAGAAGTTTGGAGAACAGGTGCAAACATGAATACAACCTTAGAGTTCTCTTCTACGATTGATTTTGCTGGAAAAGAGGTGGTAGCCGGTAAATATTCTGTTTATGCTAAGCCAGAGGCAAAAATGTGGACAATATACTTGTATAACGAGACCGATAACGGAGGCGTTCCTGACGACTGGAGTGCAGATAAAATAGTTGCTGAAATAATTCTACCTGTAAAAATGGCTACTTCGAAAAAAGAAAGCTTCTCAATTAGTTTTGAAAATCTAACCACAAGTGGTGCTGACTTGCAATTCGCATGGGAAAATGTTGTTGTTGATTTACCCATTAAGGTACCTACCAAAGAAATAGCAATAGCATCTATCGAGAAGACTATGTCCGGCCCATCTGATAGAGATTACTACAACGCTGCTAGCCTTTACCTAGAAGAGAAAATCCAATTGGAAAAAGCACGTGAATATATTACAAAAGCAGTTGAAATGAGGGGATTAGAAGCGTTTTGGTACACCCGTAAGAAAGCATTAATTGAATTTGAAATGGGTGATATTCCAGCAGCGATTAAATCAGCAGAATTATCATTGGCAGAAGCACAAAAAGCAAATTATGGCGCTTACATTAAAATGAACGAAGAGTCTTTAGCTGAATGGAGAAAAATTCCAATTAAGAAAAAAGTAAAATAAGGAAATCCATATAATAACAATGCGAATGGGCTATTTCAAATGAAGTAGTCCATTTTTTGTGTAAATAAATTTGCTCCTCTGAAAAATTAACTATCAAACTTAGAATCTTATTTGGTCAAACATTCCATTTTTTTTTTGGGATTTGATATAAAAGATTAATGAGGAAAGAGTCTGGTACATTGACCCTCGTTATTGCTATGGTTGTATTTTCTAATTTCGCTAAGCACGTCCTGAACGTAAACGAATGCATATGGGCTGAGAAGGGCTAGAGAGCTATTATGATTGTCTCGCTCACCCTTTTTCTATCAAACATATTTAAAACTTTAAAAAATGTGAACGAGAAATTATCGTTTCGAAACTTTGCAATTTCACTCGGGTTGAGAAACCAAATGTCAGCACCTTTAAACGTGTAAACGCTAAATATATCCTTAAAAATCATGAAAAAATAGCTATATTTGTTTGAGAATATTCATACTCCTGTTAAGATATCACAGTTTTACAGTCGGATAAAAAGCGTATACTTTGAAATACGTATCTTTAATCGTTGATATTCAATAGTATTAGTAGTTCATCAAAAAATAGTAATGGGTAGATCGCAAGAAACTTTTAGTAAAAAAGAAAAGGAAAAAAAACGTTTAAAAAAACGCAAAGACAAAGAACTTAAGAAGCAAGAACGCAAGGAAAATTCAGAAGGTGGAGGATTGGATAATATGATTGCCTATGTGGATGAGTTCGGAAATATAGTTGATACGCCACCAGATTTAAGCAAGAAGAAAGAGGTAAGTGCTGAAAGCATTGAAATTGGAGTTCCTAAGCGTGATGAGAGTGAAGAACCAACTGTTCGAACGGGTGTAGTTGTTTTCTTTAATGATTCGAAAGGTTACGGTTTTATTCGAGAATTAGGGTCTGACGAAAAATTCTTCGTACATGCAAACGGGTTAATGCAACCTGTGTCTGAACACGACAAAGTTGAATTTGACTTAGAGCGTGGTCAGAAAGGTATGAACGCTATCAACGCGGCTTTCGGTTCCTTCGATGCGTTCAAAGAGCAATTCACCAACTCCGCCATCAACAATTTCGGCTCTGGCTGGACTTGGCTTGTTAAAAACGCTGACGGCAGTGTCGCGATTGTCAACACCAGCAACGCCGCTACGCCGCTCACCGACGCCTCGGTAACACCTATCTTGACGGTCGATGTCTGGGAACACGCCTATTACGTGGACTACCGCAATGCGCGACCCAAGTACATGGACGCGTTCTGGGCCTTGGTTAACTGGGATTTTGTGAACCAAAACTTCGCCTAAGCGCTATCTCAAATCGGGCACTGGCCGCGAGGCTTATTGACCGACGAAATAAAAAAGGACGCTCAAGCGTCCTTTTTTGTTAGAGCCACAACCAACTAAACGGCGCACACTCTCTACTCTCTACTCTTTATTCTCCGGCCTCCGGCCTCCGGTCTCTGGTCTCTGGTCTCTGGTCTCTGGTCTCTGGTCTCTGGTCTCTGGTCTCTGGTCTCTGGTCTCTGGTCTCTGGTCTCTGGTCTCTGGTCTCTGGTCTCTGGTCTCTGGTCTCTGGTCTCTGGTCTCTGGTCTCTGG
>JALQTG010000132.1 GCA_023264075.1 Crocinitomicaceae bacterium | reverse complement strand
ACTGCAACGTGCGTATAGCCTCCTGCTGCTGCTGCGTCCAAACCTGACTGTATATCTTCTTTGTGTTCATCTCCTGGGTCACAAAAATTAGCTTTCAAGTCTACCCACCCTTGAGAGATATGTAAATTCGGATGTATGATTTCTTTGGCATCCTCATCCTTTAAATTACTTCCAATTTTCTCGATGATACCGTCATTGATCAATACGTCAACTTGTTTTCTGTTAAAAGAAGAACTTGAATCGACAACGTGCGCGTTTTTGAGTAATATTTTCATTGTTTAAACTTTCCAAAATGTGGTGAGCAACATTTCCAGGGCTAAGAAAGCCAAGGCCAAAAATAAAAGAATTCTCCAGTATTCTTTCGGTTTTTCAAGTGTTAATTGTTCAATGTCAGTAATCGTGTTAACTTCATTTATCACATAATTAGTAATGCCTAAATCATCAAGTTCAGCAGTAATTGCCGATGCGTCAAAATAGGTTGAATTCGATTCATCTCGATCATAATTGAGTGCGATACTTCTAACAAATTCATCTCCGGCATAAATGCTGTAGTTACCTGCCGAAATAGGCACTCCAACATCAAGTTGATCAAAACTTAGTAGGTCAACATTTTTGCGGGTATTAGCTGGTGGAATAAATTCAGTTTCGGAATTGCGCACAGAGAGAGCTCCTTGGTAACCCAATGGTCTTTTTGCATAGGCAGAGGCATTCGTTCCAAAAGAAAGGAAAAGTTCATTTCCACTACCAGACATTTCTGCTGCCCTTAATACAACCGTACTAAAGAGAATGTGCTCCGCCAACTTTCCGAACTGCTCTTGCAATCCAGTATATAACATGTATACATTCTTATTTCCGCCGTGACGAACGAGTAAGGGATTATTGTTTTCAAATTGCACCAATGGAATGTAATTTGAGCGAGAAGTAGCAGAATTCCCATAAATAATAGGCACAGCGGGGAGATTTATTTTGTCTGGTTTTCGATCAAAAACTCCTTGAAAGAAAATATCTTCATAGTTGATAGTGCTGAGTCGCAGACTCTGTGATGCTTTTTGCGTAATGATTGGCAAGTCAAAAGTTGTCAAAGCGGAATTATATTCGTTGATGTTTACAGATTCTCCTGGGATGATAAGCAGCGATGATTGATTGTCAACAGCACCTTCTAATAGCGTGATTAAGCCGGAAGGAAATGAGTTGATTCCATTTACAAGAATTACGTCTGCTTCTGCCACATCTGATTGTTGTAATTGAGTTACAAAAACTGTTTTTACATTGAAAAAATTGTCTGTTTCAAATACTTTTTGTGGGTTGTTGCTGGAGTTTTCTTCACGAATTATCAGGACGTTAGTCTCTCCTTTTACGAGGTAGGAGAAATAGAAGGCATCGTCAAAATAAAGTTGTTTATCGCTGACTTCGACCTGGCACGATTTCCAACCAGGGGACTTGTCAGTGTAATTGAATTGCGCAGTAATAGTTCCATTTGCAGGAACGTCGACTAAGGTTTGCCGTTCATAGTTGTCCACTTTAAGTCTCAATTCAAGATTGGATAAGTCAGCAGGGCTTAGATTCTGAATTCGAACATTTAGATTATTGGGAGAGTTAAGTTTCCGTAACGGTTGATCGAACCAAATAGAGTCGATAAAGATGTTTTCTTCATCTTGTCGCGCCAAAATGATAGGGTAATACCTTCCGGCGGAGTCAATGTCAAGCTCCTCTAACTCAAAAGTACTTTTTTGAAAGTCACTCAATAGGATATATTGTGTTGAAAACGACTGTAGTTCTCTAGATAAAGAGGCTTGAATCGCATTTAACGGTGTGCTCATTGCTTTCGGTTGGGGAAAGAATTCAATATAGTCTATACGCTCTAAAGCTTCTTTTTGTGATATAATTTGTTGCTCAAGACCTGACAATTCATTCGTAACAATCATGAAACGGGATCCTAGAGGCGCATTGCGAATGATTTGACGCGCAGATTCTTTGGCCTCCGAAAGGAGGTTGCCACTGCTTCCGCGAGCTTCCATTGAGAAGGAATTATCAATGTAGATTGCCTGAACGGCAGCAATATGTGGTGCACTACTTGAAGCATTCGGCCAATAAGGTTGAGCAAAGGCGATGATTAACGCAATGAATGCGGAAATTCGTGATAATAAGACTAAAAAGTGTTTGAGTTTTTGGGTAGATTTAGTTTGCTGAGTCACCTGCTTTAGAAACTGCAAACTTGAGAAGTAAAGTGTTTTATATTTCCTGAAATTAAATAAATGAATGAGAATTGGTATCATCAGTACCAACAATGCATAAAGAAATTCCGGGTGGGCAAACTTCATGTCTCAAATATAGCTTTTATTGTCGGTTACGAAAATACATTTAGTAACAATTGCATGCTTGTTGTTAATAAGTATTTTGAATACCTAAGTATTGAATTTTCAACTCCATTAATTTTGAAGTGTGAAGTTGTTCCGTTGGACCATAGCGATAATTGTTGTGCTTGTTAACTCTGTGATTGCTCAAGAGATAAAAGTGGGTGTTTATCGTGCATACAATATATCGAAAATTGACTTTTCTCACCATGATGGTTGTTATCAGATTTATGGTGATAGCTCTTTGCTCGGAACAATCACCTCCAATGATTATGTCTCCGTTCATTGGAACAGCGATCAAAAAGTAGAAGTGTACCATGGAACTATTTTTAAAGGGGAGTATAATCGCGTAAGACTGTCTCCAACGCAAAACGGTACTCATTTGCGTCTTCACCCTAAGTGGCCAGTACTCAAAGAACGCAGGTATCAAGGAGGGTTTACAGTAACAGCGGCTTCAAAAGGGATTACCATTGTTAACATACTAGATCTTGATCAGTATTTGGCTGGAGTTGTAGAATCCGAGGGCGGAGGAGGAAAACACTTAGAGTATTACAAAGCACAAGCTGTTTTGTCCCGCACCTATGCATTGAAGCATCAAAGTCGTCATCGCAGTGAAGGATTTTCTTTGTGTGATGAAGTACATTGCCAAGCATACCATCATGGATTGCGCTATACACCGTTGATTCGAACTGCTGTTGAAGCAACGCATGGAGTTTATTTGATTCATCAGGACACCGAGGAGATGCTGAGCGGATTTTTTCATGCCAATTGCGGAGGTCAAACAAGCAGTGCGGACTACATTTGGAGGGAAAATATTCCATACTTACAGCCCTTTAAGGATACTTTTTGCATCTATACGAAACAGGCCACATGGGAAAAAGAAATACCCAAGAAAGCCTGGCGCGATTTTTTAGTGAACAATTATTTTTTCCCCATTGAAGATTCTGTTTATCGCAGTAACATATATACCTTTGAGCAATTAGACAGAAAGGTGTTTTATTTAAGTCCGCATCTGGGTATACCATTGCGTGACATTCGTCAGCATTTTAAGTTGAAGTCAACTTATTTTTCATGCTATCCGGATGGAGAGATGGTCGTGTTGAAAGGTCGAGGATTTGGACATGGTGTTGGAATGTGTCAGGAGGGAGCGATGAGTATGGCCAACAAGGGGTTCGATTATAAAATGATTCTGAGTCATTATTTTGAAGGAGTGCAGTTTGTGAATCGGGAACAAGAACTTTTCTTCAATCAAAAAACAACCGACATTTGGGATTTCTGACCTGAAATTAACCTTATATTTGTAAAAACTCACCTCCATTAATGGCAGTTAATTTTAATCGGTTATTTTCACTTCCATCCACGAGCACTCCACGTTGGATAATCATTGTTGTTGACTTAGTACTTTCTCTAAGTGCATTGTTCGCGGCTTATTTGATTCGCTTTGATGTATACTCCAATATTTCTGAGATTATTACGGAATGGGAAGTATTGCGTATATCTCTACCGTTTATATTGCTCATAAAGCTGAGTGTTTTTTATCTTTTTAAGATTCATAAAGGCCTCATCCGATATACTTCTTTTGAAGATATCCGTCGTATCTTTCTCGCCGTAACTGTTTCAACAAGTATTATTTTGGTTATTGGTCTTGTGCGATATCATTACTATGATGAGCGCTACCTGCTTCCAATGTCGGTGCTTTTTGTGGAGTTTTTAGCCAGTATCTTGTTATTAATAGGATTTCGATTTACCGTAAAGGTGTTTTATTACGAGACAACAAAAGGTAAAGGAGAAGAAAAACCGATTATTATATATGGTGCTGGTGTTTCTGGATTAATTACGAAACGAACATTAGAGCGTGATACGCGACTTGGTTATGAGCTTTTAGCTTTTATCGACGATAATAAAAAGTTGAGTGGCAACCGCTTGGAAGGCACAACAGTGTATCATACGGATGATCTTGAAAAGTTGATTCAAGATTATCAGCCCAAAGAACTTATCGTAGCAATTCAACACCCTGATAAGGCAAAAGTGGGAAAAGTGGTGGATGTATGTTTGAAGTATAACGTCACTGTACAAACCGTTCCCAATTTAAAAAGTTGGATCAATGGTGAATTCTCAGTGAAGCAAATTCAAAAAGTAAACATAGAAGAGCTTTTGGGGAGAGATCCAATTGTGTTGGATCAACAAAAAGTGGAAGCCCAAATTAATGGGAAAAGAATTTTGGTGACTGGAGCGGCTGGTTCTATTGGAAGTGGGTTAGTGCGCCAACTACTCAAGTACAACCCTGAGAAAATTATACTTCTTGATCAGGCTGAATCAGCGCTGTATGATTTTCACATTGAATTGGTCCAGAATGGTAATCCCTCGAACATCGAAGTAGTCATTGGCGATATTCGTTCATTGGATCGAATGGAGAACGTTTTTAGGACCTTCCAGCCACAGATTGTTTTCCATGCTGCAGCATACAAACACGTTCCATTAATGGAAATGAACCCTTCCGAAGCGATTCATACCAATGTGAAAGGATCAAAACTCTTGATTGATTTGGCTGATGAATATCAAGTAGAAAAATTTGTGTTGATTTCAACGGACAAGGCCGTGAATCCGACCAATGTAATGGGAGCTTCAAAGCGAATTGCTGAAATGTATGCTCAGTTGAAGAACAATGATTTCACTACGCAATACATTACCACCCGATTTGGGAATGTGCTCGGTTCAAATGGATCTGTAATTCCATTGTTTAAAAAACAAATTGCCAATGGGGGGCCAATTACTGTAACGGATGAAAATGTGACTCGTTTTTTTATGACGATACCAGAAGCTTGTCAACTAGTATTGGAAGCGGGAACGATGGGAGAAGGAGGGGAGATTTTTGTGTTTGACATGGGGGAGTCCGTGAAGATCATTGATCTCGCTAAGAAAATGGTTCAACTTTCTGGCCTCGAATTAGGGAAAGATATAGAGATTAAGGTAACTGGGTTAAGACCAGGTGAGAAGTTGTACGAGGAGTTACTTGCGAATGAAGAAAATACCTTACCTACTCATCACCCGCAAATTCTTCGCGCTAAATTGAGGGAAG
>JALQTG010000274.1 GCA_023264075.1 Crocinitomicaceae bacterium | reverse complement strand
TTTCAATTTAGATGGAGAAAGTGGTATTCTGTTTGAAGATGTCCGTATTCCAGCCAACGATAGCATTTATGGGTTTGTGGAAGTCACTTTGGGGGAAAACAATTTAAATGATCCTTTCGTTATCGAAGACTCCATCATGTTTAGGACAAACGGTGTTGAACAACGTGTTCTGCTTGCCGCTTGGGGTCAAGATGCGTATTTTCATTTCAATGATGTGAATGACGGAGTTTGGCCAAATGATAAGCCACATGTTATTTATGGTTTTGCAGGCATTGACTCCGCACAGTCACTAACGATTCCGGCGGGAACGAATATTTACTTACATAAAAATTCGTTGATTTATGTGTACAAAGGAGGCTTGCATATTGCCGGGGAACTAAACAATAAAGTAACCATCCAAGGTGACCGTTTAGATTCATTTTACGATGATGTAAAAGGTCAGTACTATGGAATTTATTTTCAAGAAGCGCGACCTTCATTGATTGAGCATGCCATCATCAAAAACGGAACGGCAGGAATTCATGTTTTTTCAGAAGACCCCTCAAATACAGGTTATACTTTAGAAATTCGTAATTCTGAAATATTCAATCATTCAAGCTATGGGATATTCAATTACTCCGGTGGGAAAATTAAAGGAGATAACTTGTTAGTGCACAACAACAATTTCTACGGATTCTTTCTGCTCGAAGGGGGAGACTACAACTTTAACCACTGTCATTTCTTGGGTTATGGCACAGATGGAAATCAGCCTGCTGTTGCTATTAAAAACTATTTTACTCGAAACGATGGGATAACATATATTGGCGGAATAAATGAAGGAGCAATAACGAATTCAGTAATTTTTGGAAATGGTGAAAATCAATTGGCTTATGACACCATCACTCAAGGAGGAGCGGTTACCATCAATTATGATTATCAGTATAACTTAATTCGACTAGATACACCAATTATTGGGAATCCTGGATTCTCCAATACCATTTGGAATTTGAATCCGTTATTCAACAATGTCGAAGAACTAGATTTTAAATTCCCTGTAAACTCACCCTTGAACAATAACGGAGGCGCTCTTTTTAGTAATTTTTTCGATATTGAAGAAACTCCACGGAACGCTACATCTCCTGATATAGGCGCTTATGAAGTCGATTAACCCCTTCAATTATAAGACCTTTTTAAGCTTTGGAATATTGATTCCATTTATGCACCTCGCTCAAGTCCAAACAGGAAGTAACTGGGGGATTCAAGTAGGAATAAGTACTCAATTTGGTACGCACATCAATCAACTTGGAATTAAAGTACAAGGTTATTTTATCGCTGATTTTGTTCAATTCAATTCGGGAGGACTTTTTCATTTAACCGGAAAAGATTTGGGAGGCAGAACACAGTTCTACTCTGCTCGGATCAATACTGGAATTGTTTTTATGGGAGGAAAAAGAACATCCATCCCTACCTTCATATTGGACGGATTAAATCATCAAACGAACTACCAATACGGAATTGGATACAATTATTTATGGTACATTGACAATGCAAAAAGCACTCAACAATCAGGAGGCATGGCGGTCCACTTAGAGCAGTGGAGCATCGTTATTGAAAATGACTTTTATGCTGGCCAGGGGAAAGACCGATTTAGGACCTCCCATGCACATTTCAGCTACCACGAAGAGTGGTTAAACCTCTCTTTACATACAAATCTTTGGACTGGTGAAACAGAAGGAGTTCGTCGTATAAAGGATAATTCTTACCCACAAGAATACAAAAATCTTGTCAATACTATCTATGGAAAAACAAGTCATGGAATATTACACCTAAGTGCAGATTTTCTCACGGCGCATGGAAATGTTATTGGGGTTGACCTTGGATATGACCATGAATATATTCGACATATACTTCAGAATAAAATAATGCATGATAAAAAATTTATCCCTGTATCAATGAGAAAAACTAATCCACACTATCCAATGTTGGACAAATCAGGCGAACCTATTTTCGATAGAATAACGCGTCAAGAAGGTTCGATTTTTTTACAGTTTGGATTGAATAGAGTGTATTCATATTAATAGTTCTTGATTAATCTTTAAGTCTAAACTCTTATTAGATAACCATATTCTATCTTTAAATAAATAAAAAAAGGGGGCGAATGCCCCCTTTTTTTATTTATTTAAAAGTTTAGTTTTTTACAAAATTAAACTGAGTACTTGTTCCATCCTCCAAGGTAACAGTACATATATAAAGTCCTTGAACCATCTTTTCAATATTCATTTCGGCTCTTCCATTAACAAATGTTAAAGATTTAGAAATCAAAATTTTACCAGAAACATCAGCAACTTGAAGGTTGGCGTTACCACTATTATTAAGTAAAATTGTTACTTGATCAACACCTGGATTTGGATAAATCTTACCAGTCAAACCTGCAATATTGTCTACTCCCACTGAGGCAGCATCCATCATGCCGAGAGAAATCGAAGCTGCAGAAACACCGTTCCAACCACCTCCGTACCAGGTACCCTCAACTTCAACAGGTGAAGGAGGATATCCATATATACCTTGGTTACCATCATAATTCAAATCGCCATCATAACCATACGCCACTTCTGGAGTATTTAGATTATTCAAACAAACAAAATAAGCCTGGTTATCTGATAGAACTATAGGTGTAATATCCACTGTTTGAGGAGCGCCTAAGTCTGATTCAGAGGAAGGGTACCATTCTGTGAAAGAAACCGAAAACAAATCTTGACCAGGACCCAAAAGTCCTGTGTAACCTGGATCATTAAAATCCAAACCTATGTATTCATAAACATCAATACCCGCAACCATTAAATCCCAAGTAACACCTGCAACTGAAGTATCAATTGTCGGTACAAATGTTATCTCTTTCAATGCAAGTTGAGATGCATTTGCATCACGGAACATCATACAACTAGTATAAGAATTAGTTGTGTTACTCGGAAAAGAGTTTGCAATTGGATTTCCATCTACATCCAATCGAGCTAAAGACACTACGTTATCTTGGATATTAAATACGGATGTTAGCACATTATCGCTATCATCATCATCGGGAAAACCTACGCATGAAATCGTATACGTTAACGTATAATCACCGTTTTCATAATTACCTATTCCTAAATCCCAAGGAGTGAATTGTTCTGGGTTTCCAGAAAAAGCAGCCATCGTATCACCCGTAACCATTCCTGTTCGTGTAACAGTTTCATCATAAACATTTCCAGAAGGTCCGTCTATAGTACACTGAATAGAAATATCGTTTGTATTTGCTCCATAATTATACGCTTGTATACCAGGAGTGAATCCGTTGAATAATGCACTGTGCGAAGTACCATAATCCGGAATCAACATCTGTTCCGAAAAGGCACCTGCATCATTTGCATTGGCTCCTAATTTATTACCCATAAACATAACAACAGGTCCATTGGCCATTGCC
>JALQTG010000019.1 GCA_023264075.1 Crocinitomicaceae bacterium | reverse complement strand
TGAACGGAATAGCGTTCTTCGATTGTTGCTTGGCCTTGCCTCCCTAATTTATGGCGAAGCGATCGATCAGTAAGCAGTTTATCGAGGGCCTCGGTCCATTCCGTTGAGCTTGACGGTGTATAGCCATTTTCAGCATGTCTAATAATCTCTGTGTTGACGCCTACGGGAGAAATAACACTTGGAATGCCCAAAGACATATATTGCAACGCTTTGAATCCACATTTTCCCTTTGACCATTTGTCCTCTTTCAAGGGCATTACACCAATAGAAAAATTTAGTAATTCTTCTATTTCGGTTTCTTTTGACCACTTTACAAATCGGAGCGATTTCAAAGTGAAACTTGGTGCCTCATTCGATATTACAGTAAATGTGAAGTTATGTTTTTGCTCGAGTTCTTCTAAGATAGGTACTAGTTCATCTAAGTAGTGCATGGTTGTGTGTGAACCTGTCCAACCAATAACTAGGGTTTCCTTTTCGTAATGGATGGTTTGGTTGTGGTAATTTTCAGTATCAATTGTTGTAGGAATTACGTAAACATTAGAATTGTACTGACGTGCGAACTCAGCCAAATAATTATTTCCCGCAGTGATTTTGTCTGCCCATTTCATGCAGAATTTGACTTTCCAATACGCCTTTAAGCGATGAAATTTAGCGTTGCTTTCGCTGTAATTAGGAAGCCAAATCGCATCGTCGAAGTCGTATATGTATTTTTTACGCAACACCTTCGCGATGATCCATTCAAAAATTGGAGGCCCCATTTGGGCTGCCTCGCGATGAACAAATACATAATCTGCTTTGTGAAGTTGAAATAGTAAGCCCCAACGGCGCAAGAAACTGCCTAACATCCCCAAAATTTTTTTTATTACTTTCCCTTCAGAGTAGATGGTATTCCAAGTTTTTTCATTGATGAAAGGATGGAAGTGTAGTGTAAACCCTTCTGACTCTAAAAAATCCAGGTATTGTTCAAAACGAAACCGTTGAGAAGGAGCTTGACCCCGAGGATATGGAGCGATGATGTAAATCGTTTTCACGAAGACGAAGTTAGACAATCTTACATAAAACAGGACAATAAGAAAGGGCGAATTACTATTCGCCCTTACATTACATCCGTTATTGGTATGTTTTACAGCAACGTAGTTGGACAAACGTAATCTGTTACTGTTACGTCGGTGTTTTTTATCGCATCAAATCCACCTACAACATCCACGAAGTTGTCCCATCCTCGTTGTTTTAATATTGAAGAAGCAATCATACTTCGATATCCACCTGCACAGTGAAGGATGAACGGCTCGTCTTTTGGGAATTCCGCCAAGTGGTCATTGATTGTGGCAAGAGGAGTATTGTGGGCGCCTTTCACGTGCTGAGAAGCAAATTCACTTACTTTACGCACATCAAATACTTTTGCGCCTTTGTGGATACGCTCAGCAAATTCTTCAGCAGAAATACGATCTACATGATTCACTTCTTTTCCAGTTGCTGTCCAAGCGTCAAAACCTCCTTCTAGGTAACCAATAGCATGGTCGTATCCTACACGAGATAATCGGATGATACTTTCTTCTTCGGCTCCTTTTTCAGTTACCAGCAGGATTTCTTGTTTGATATCTGGAATGAGCTCACCTACCCACATCGCAAAGTTGCTGTCCAACCCAATATTAATGCTGTTAGGTATAAATCCTTTTGCAAATGTTTCGGCAGGACGAGTGTCTAGGATTAACGGACGAGATTCATTGGCTACTAATTCAAATGCTTGAACATTTAATGGTTTTTTCGCTCTATCCATAATTTTATCAAGACTCTCATAACCTTGAATATTCATCAGTACATTTTTCGGGAAGTAACCTGGAGGTGCAGATAATCCAGTCAGTAATTCTTTGATGAACTCTTCCTTCGTCATATCCGGACGAAGTGCATAGTTTGTTTTCTTCTGATTCCCTAATGTGTCGGTAGTTTCCTTGCTCATCATCTTCCCACAAGCAGAACCTGCTCCGTGGTTTGGATAAACGATTAAGTCATCGCTCAGCGGCATAATTTTATTGCGTAATGAATCATATAAATGTGCCGCTAATTTCTCTTCTGTCAAGTCAGCAATCACGTGTTGCGCAAGGTCTGGTCGACCGACATCACCAATAAACAATGTGTCTCCTGTAATGATTCCATGCTCTTTTCCATTTTCGTCCATCAACAAATAAGTCGTAGACTCCATGGTGTGTCCAGGCGTATGAATCACCCGGATTGTATAATTCCCCACTTTGAACTCTTGATTGTCCTCCGCAACAATTGCCTCAAACCCTGGTTTAGCTGTTGGGCCATATACAATTTTTGCATCCGTTTTCTTGGCTAAATCCAAGTGCCCGGAAACAAAATCTGCGTGAAAATGCGTTTCAAAAACATACTTGATTTTCGCACCGTCTTTTTCTGCACGATCGATGTATGGTTGTACTTCTCTTAATGGATCAAATACTGCTGCCTCTCCGTTGTTTTCGATGTAGTACGCTGCATGAGCGATACATCCAGTATAAATTTGTTTTACTTTCATATCATTGATTTTTTATTGATTTCTACGATACAAAGTACGTGGTTTAACGAGAAGGAGAATATGACATTTGTTACAGAAAGGAACTGACTTTTGTCAGTTTTGTATAGATGATTTCGATTATGATATTTTTATTTTAGGGACGCAATTCCTTTTAACCTGCAATCCCGTTTCGCCAGCACTTTAGGGACTAAACGCCTACAACCTACAACCTGAAACACGCAAAGCGCCTGCAACCATTTTAAACCATCACAAACTGATAATCCTCCAACAAAATTTTCAATCTCGGATCAGGGCCAAGGAATTGTCTCCCGAAATTATCTAGTTCCTCTTTTGTTTCTGCAGAAAGTTCGTCTTGCATGCGCTCCAGCATTTTTTGTCCAATTACAAAAGGGGGTTGATAAGGGAGGATTTCAGTGCCTTTGAAATGTCCAACGATATGGTATTCATCATTGGGTTGAATTTCTTCGTCAGAAAATATGCAGCGATCTGTCCAATCACTTTTCCAATCCGAAAGCCAGCGAGCTTGTCTTTTTTCAAAAAAATCTTTGCTCCCCATGAGTCGTTCGATTGTTTTTCTCGATTCCGAACTCATTTTTTGCGCTTGTTTTTCGGCGCAAGCAATACAGATTGCGAGTTCAAAAAGCGTAACATCTTCTCCGTCGGTTAGACGCTTGTAGGCTTTCTCAATTACGTACCTGGTGGAATCATTTAATGCCGCACTACATACCTTACATGCGGTAAACGGATGTGCATCACTGTCAGAGTGAAAGTTTTCAGGTATGGAAGTGTCTTGATTCATTGTGTTTAGAATTGACCAGGAATTCGTTTGGAAATCGTTTCTAGGTATTTCTTTAAATTTTGTTCGTCGTTTTTATCCAAAATAAGGAGCTTGTTATCCGCTTCTACCACAATTTTGTTGTCCATTCCCTGTATGACGGCGACTCTATCTTCTGGTAATTTAACTAAGCAATCGTGAGAATCAATCATAAAGATCTTTTCAGATGACGTAGCGTTGCCGTTATAGTCTTTTTCTAAATGACCGTACAAACTACCCCAAGTACCTAGGTCGGACCAATCAAAATCTGCCAATACAACGTCCACATTCTTTGCGTTTTCCATAATTCCGAAGTCGATAGAAATGTCTTCGCAGGCCATGAAAGCTTGATCGGTGTAGTTCTTTTCGCCAGGGGTGTTGTAGACATGAAAATCGGTACAGAACAAATCGTACAGATCAGGTTTGAATTTTTGAACGGCCGCAAGAATTGTTTTCGCGCGCCACACAAAAATCCCTGAATTCCAATAATAATCACCGCTTTTTAAAAAGATTTCTGCTAATTCTCTGTTGGGTTTTTCTGTGAATTGTTTGACCTTCTTGATTTGACCTCCTAAGATATCACCATCCTGATGAAACTGAATATATCCATAACCAGAATCGGGACGCGTAGGCTTTATACCCAGTGTAATTAAGCGGTCGTTTTCTTGCGCGCGTTGGATGGCAATATTAACGATGCGTTCAAAGCGTTCCTCTTTCACGATGAGGTGATCGGAAGGCGCAACCACGAGGTTAGCTTCTTTATTAATCGCATAAATTTTAGCAGCGGCGTACGTGATACACGGAGCTGTGTTCTTGCGCATGGGCTCGGTCAGAATTCGATCAGCTGAAAGTTGCGGGAGTTGTTGCTTTACTAGACCTACATAGCTTTCATTCGTGACGACGTATATTTGATCCGAAGGCGCAATCCGCTCAAGTCGCTCAAAAGTAAGTTGAATCAATGTTTTCCCGATTCCAAGCACATCGAGGAATTGCTTCGGTCGTGACGGTATTGACATCGGCCAAAAGCGACTCCCAACTCCACCTGCCATTATGATTGCAAAGTTATTTTTCATTCTTCTTGTTTTATGGGCTCCACTTCTGCTAGTCCGTTGATTAAATACATCTTCCCTGTGGAGACATCTTTACAAAGATAGCGACTCCGACGTTTAAAACCGCGTTCAAAGCGCTTATCTTGCAGGATAAAGTGTTGCTCAATAGCAATTTCTTCTACTAAAACGGTGCTTGCTGCATTTTTGTTGTATTGTTTGAGCGTTCGATAAAGATGAGCATCTGTGCAACTTGAAGCCTTTAGATTGTAAATGCTTTTGGAAAGGGCTTTTTTGATATCTTCTGGAATTGTAGAGCTATCGAGTAATGGAATAAGTAAGGATCTAAACTCCGCTTTCCACTCTAAACCGTGGGCTTTCACTTTATTTCCAAACTTTAGATAGGTATTCATGTGCGCGAATTCATGTAGGGTAGTAATCAAAAAGGCATACGGGTTCAAATCGTGATTGATTGTAATTACATGCGATGTTCGCTGACCATACGGAGGTCGATAATCACCGAGTTTCGTTTTTCTGCTCCTAGTAACTTTGAATTGAACTTTCTCGGAAAACAATAAATTCACCAAATACGGTACAAACTCATGGGGAATATATTTCCGAAACCCCTCTTCAATTTGTGCTCGTTTGTTCATGATTTCAAAGTTAATATTCTTGCCGTTTTCTTGCTATTTTTCCTAAATAATTACCTGCAATTCAGAATAAGCTATTAATTTAGCGGAAGCTATGAGTTACATCAATTCAATTGGAAAGTATTTTGGAATGTTGCGGTATGTTTTTTCACGCCCCGAACGTTTGAAAGTATATCATACACGAACCTTTAATGAGATTGAAATCATCGGGTTAAACTCTATTGGAATTGTAGCTATTTTATCGGTGTTTATTGGAGCAGTTATCTCGATGCAGACGGCTGCTAACATGACAAGTCCCTTACTTCCTAAGTACACCATTGGATACATCACACGTTCGAGTACGATTCTTGAATTTTCTCCAACTATTATTTCTCTCATTTTAGCGGGGAAGGTGGGCTCCAATATCGCTTCTGAAATCGGAACGATGAAAGTAACAGAACAAATTGATGCGTTGGAAATAATGGGGGTGAACTCGTTAAGCTTCTTAATTCTTCCAAAAACAATTGCAGCGATGTTCTTCTTTCCATTTCTAATTATTTTCTCAATGGGATTAAGCTTAGTAGGAGGGTACGTTGCTGTAACTGCTACTGGATTGTCTTCGCATGAAGAATACGTTTTTGGGATACGATCCTTTTTCTTAGTCAGTGATATTACCTACGCGTTATTCAAAACAGTCTGCTTCGCATTTATTATTGTGACGGTTTCTTCTTTCTTCGGGTATTACACAAAAGGGGGAGCCTTGGATGTTGGAAAATCTTCAACGCAAGCGGTAGTGTGGAGTAGTATCTGTATTCTGCTGACCAACTTTATTTTAACTCAATTGATTCTCTTGTAAATGATTGAAGTAAAAAATGTAAATAAGTCATTCGGGGATAATCACGTATTGAAGGAGTTCAATGCTACGTTTGAGCCAGGAAGGGTGAACTTAATTATTGGTCAATCCGGTTCTGGGAAGTCAGTGCTTACAAAGTGTATCGTTGGGTTAATGGAAATAGATGGCGGTCAAATACTCTTTGATGGCAATGATTTTTCCAAAATGAATCGATTGGAGCGAAAAGAGATTCGGAAAGAGATCGGAATGTTGTTTCAAGGTTCTGCGTTGTTTGACTCCTTAACGGTCGAAGAAAACATTATGTTCCCATTGACCATGTTCACGAAAATGTCCAAGAAAGAAATGCTCGATCGGGCTAATTTCTGTTTGGAACGTGTAAATCTGGAAGGAAGAAATAAATTATACCCGGCCGAATGTAGCGGTGGGATGCAGAAGCGTATTGCGATTGCCCGGGCCATTGCCATGAATCCTAAATACTTGTTCTGTGATGAGCCCAACTCTGGGTTAGACCCTAGTACTTCCATTGTAATTGATAACTTGATTAAAGAAATCACCTACGAATACAACATGACCACTATCGTGATTACGCATGACATGAATAGTGTGATTGAGATTGGGGATAGCATCGTTTTCGTATATGGAGGTCGCAGCTGGTGGTACGGTAATAAGGAAGATATCATTAAAACGGATAATCCGGAAATCAATGATTTTGTATATGCTTCACAGTTTATGAAAAACTTGAAGAATAAGCTCAAACAAGAAGGAATGTAAGATGAAAATTTATCACAATCCACGGTGCTCAAAAAGTAGACAAGCACTCCAAATTTTACGAGAAAACAATATAGAGCCTGAAGTCATTGAATATTTAAAGGAACTTCCAACTAAAGATGAATTAGAAGGGATTGTCCGTATGCTGGGTGTTTCGCCTGAAATGATCATTCGGAAAGGAGAACCAGATTATAAGGATAATTTTAAAGGTAAAAATCTTTCTGATCAAGACTGGATTCAAGCCATGCTGGATTATCCGAAATTAATTGAGCGTCCAATTATTATTGAAGGAAATAAGGCGGTTGTAGGTCGCCCACCAGAGAAGGTATTGACATTGCTGAAATAGGCAGAAGAGATGGAGTATAATAAAAAAGGAGGTGAAACATTCACCTCCTTTTTTATGTGCTTCTAAGCAATTATTTTTCCGGCATTTCTCGCGTGAATGCAGGAATCCCAGTAACATCCATACCTGTAATTAACAAGTGAATGTCATGTGTTCCTTCATAAGTCACCACTGATTCAAGGTTAGCCATGTGGCGCATCATTGAGTATTCAGCAGTAATTCCCATTCCACCGTGAATTTGTCGTGCTTCTCTTGCAATGTTCAACGCTATTTCCACGTTATTACGCTTTGCCATAGATATTTGAGCGGATGTTGCTCGGCCATCATTTCTCAATTGACCTAAACGGAACGTAAGTAGCTGTGCTTTTGTGATTTCAGTAATCATTTCAGCCAATTTTTTCTGGATCAATTGAAACGCGCCAATCGGAACATTGAACTGAGTTCTTTCTTTTGAATAACGCAACGCTTGATCATAACAATCCATAGCGGCACCTAAAGCACCCCAAGCAATTCCGTAGCGCGCTGAATCTAAACAAGAAAGAGGAGCACCTAAACCACTTCTTCCTGGAAGC
>JALQTG010000324.1 GCA_023264075.1 Crocinitomicaceae bacterium | reverse complement strand
CTTGGGGTTAGGGTCTTCGGACATCGTGACAATCCTCTTCACCTTCGACTCAGTGATTTCTGGTGAGAGGAAAGACGCAACGGGGTCATCGCCGTACACGGATGGCTCGAGGATGAGGAGGTCTTTTATTTTTGTTGGGGTAATTTTCATTGGCGAGTTGTGAGTTTAGAGTTTAGAGTTTAGAACTATTACACCAACTCTGAATTCTAAATTCTAAATTCAGCGTTAACTTTGTCGCGTTTGATTCGCTTTAGTAAGTACTGTCCGTATTGGGTTTTGAGTAGGGGTTGTGCTAATTTTTCTACTTGTGCTTTGTCAATAAATCCTTGTTCGTAGGCGATTTCTTCGATGCAGGCTACTTTTAGTCCTTGGCGCTTCTCGATGGTTTGGATGAAACTTCCGGCTTCGAGCAAGGAGTCGTGTGTTCCTGTATCTAACCAAGCGTATCCTCTACCCATGATTTCAACCATCAATTGATTACGGTTTAAGTACTCTTCATTTACGGAAGTTATTTCCAATTCACCTCTGTGCGAAGGCTGAACGTTTTTGGATATTTCAACCACGTCGTTGGTATAGAAATAGAGCCCAACCACCGCGTAGTTTGATTTTGGATCGGTTGGTTTCTCTTCGATGGAGATCACTTTTCCATTTTCATCAAATTCAGCCACACCATAGCGTTCAGGATCATTTACATAATACCCAAATACGGTAGATTTTCGTTGCTGCTCTACATTTTCGCGTGCTGAGCGTAACAATTTTGTAAATCCATGTCCGTAAAAAATATTGTCTCCCAATACTAACGCGACATCATCATTTCCGATAAATTCTTCTCCAATGATAAACGCTTGCGCTAATCCGTCTGGCGAGGGTTGTTCTTTGTAGGCTAATGTTAAGCCTAAATCGCTTCCATCCCCCAGTAATTTTTCAAAATTCGGTAAATCTTCAGGCGTGGAGATGATCAATATTTCACGTATTCCAGCCAACATCAATGCAGACAACGGATAATAAATCATCGGTTTGTCGTAAATCGCTAACAGTTGTTTGGATACTCCTTTTGTAATGGGGTAAAGTCGTGTTCCGGATCCTCCGGCGAGTATGATTCCTTTCATTTTTGAGTTTTGAGTTTTGAGCTTAGAATTTAGAATTCTGAACTCTAAGTTCTAAATTTATAAGTTGATGCGTAATAATTTTGATACTCACCAGATGTTACGTTCCTGAGCCAATCTTTGTTATTGAGGTACCAATCGATGGTGATGCTTAGACCTTCTTCAAACGTAACCGATGGTTTCCATCCGAGTTCTTTGTTGATTTTGGAAGCATCTATCGCATAGCGAAGGTCGTGCCCTGGGCGGTCTTTTACGAAAGTGATTAATTTTTCGCTTGTTCCTTTTGGTCGACCCAGTTTTTCATCCATTTGTTGGCAGAGTTCTTTAACGAGATCGATGTTCTTCCACTCGTTGAAACCTCCGATATTGTACGTTTCTTTGTTTTTCCCTTCCTTAAAAATGAGTGCGATGGCTTTGGCGTGGTCCACTACATATAACCAATCACGTGTATAGTTTCCGTCACCGTATACTGGTAAGGGTTTGTTTTCAATAATATTATTGATGAACAAAGGAATCAATTTTTCTGGAAACTGATGTTGCCCGTAATTGTTGGAGCAGTTGCTAATCACAACAGGTAATCCATACGTTTCACCGTAAGCACGAACAAAATGGTCGGAGCTCGCTTTACTTGCAGAATAAGGAGAGTTTGGGGCATACGAAGTGGTTTCTGTAAAGAGTCCTGTTTCCCCTAATGTTCCGTACACCTCATCAGTACTGATATGATAAAAACGTTTTCCTTCCGAATTGTCCTTCCAACTATTTTTGAACGCATTCAGGAGCACCATTGTTCCTAGAATATTGGTTTTAGCAAAAGCTAAAGGGTCAGTAATCGAACGATCCACATGCGATTCAGCTGCGAGATGAATGACTGCATCAAAGCGCACTTCTTCAAACAATTCGTTGATAAATACCTCATCACAAATATCTCCTTTAATGAAGTGATAGTTTGGATGATGCTCGACATCCCTTAAATTCTCGAGATTTCCTGCATACGTGAGCTTGTCTAAATTGTAGATTTGAGCTGATGGAAATTGCTGCAAAAATTCACGAACAACGTGACAACCAATAAAGCCTGCTCCTCCAGTTATGAGTATTTTCATTTTTTTGTTTTGAATTTAGTACTCCTTCGCTTGATTCCAAGTACGAGGAGTTTAGAACTCTGAACTCCTAAATAATCATCCCAGCCGCAACTGTTTCGTTGGTATTCGGGTTTACTAAAATAAAGCTTCCCGTAAAACGGTTGTCTCTGTACTCGTCGATCATTAACGGTGCAGCGGTTTTTATTTTTACACGGCAAATATCATTCATCGCTATGTTTTTGTCGTCATCTAAGCGTTCTAGCGAATTGATGTCCATTTTATAGGTGATTTCGCGAATCATAGCCGTTTGCTCATTGGAGGTATGGCGAATTACGAATTTCGTGCGCTCTTGATACGGCGTATCGCCTAACCAACACAGCATGGCATCAAATTCTTGTGTTTTTTCTGGTCGGTTTTTTTCCCTCACAATCATATCACCGCGACTAATATCAATATCATCTTCTAGTTGAATAGAAACTGACATTGGTGCAAACGCTTCATTTAAAGATCCCGTTAATGTATCAATCGATTTGATTTTCGAGCAAAACCCTGAAGGCAACACGGCAACTTCATCTCCTACACGTAAAATCCCCGATTCTAAGCGCCCAGCATACCCGCGGTAATCAATAAATTCTTTTGATTGTGGACGAATCACTGTTTGCACAGGAAAACGCGCATCAATTTTATTGATATCACTGCTAATGTGCAGGCTTTCTAGTGTATGCAGCAAGGGGGCTCCATTGTACCAATTCATATTTTCAGAGCGATTCACTACATTATCCCCTTTCAAGGCACTAATAGGAATAAAACGGATGTCTTTCATGGTCATTTTGGAGAGGATGGCTTCATACTGACTTACGATGTCATTGAAGACTTCTTCTTTATAATCCACCAAATCCATTTTATTAATGCAGACGATAACGTGCGGAATCTGCAACAGCGAAGCAATGTACGAGTGGCGCTTGGTTTGTTCGATGACTCCATGCCGCGCATCAATAAGGATAATGGCAGCATTTGCAGTTGAAGCACCCGTAACCATGTTACGAGTATATTGAATATGACCAGGCGTATCCGCGATGATAAACTTACGTTTCGGTGTAGTGAAATATCGGTAAGCTACGTCTATGGTGATACCTTGCTCCCGCTCGTCACGTAAGCCGTCTGTAAACAATGCTAAATCCACTCCATCATGTCCTTTTTTCTGGCTTGTTGCTTCAATTGATTCCAATTGATCTTCAAAAATTGATTTTGAATCGTAGAGTAATCTTCCGATCAACGTACTTTTTCCGTCGTCTACGCTGCCAGCGGTTGTAAAGCGTAATAATTGATTGTTATTTATTTCCATTTTTTTTGAGTTCTGAGTTGAGAGTTGCGAGTTTAGAGTTTAGAGTTTAGAGTTTGAAGTATTTTTTGAGACTGCGCTCTGAGTTCTAAATTCTACACTTAAAAATACCCCTGTTTTTTACGGTCTTCCATAGCGTTTTCTGAACGCTTGTCATCGGAGCGATTTCCTCTTTCGGTTTGGCGCATGGCGGAGACTTCCATTACGATTTTTTCGAGCGTGTCAGCGTCGGATTCGATACCTCCTGTGATGGTGATATCACCAAGTGTGCGGAAACGAATTTTTTTGTTGACTACTTTTTCGCTGTCATCTTTAATTAAAAATTCAGAATCTGGAATCCATGAATTATTTCTCCAAATCACGTCGCGTTGATGTGCAAAATAAATTGAAGGAATCGCAATATTTTCTCTGGCAATATAATTCCAAACATCCATTTCTGTCCAGTTGGAGATCGGGAAAGCTCTAAAGTGTTCCCCTTCGAAATGTTTCCCATTGAACAAGTTCCACAATTCTGGGCGTTGATTTTTTGGGTCCCATTGTCCGAAGTCGTCTCTATGTGAGAAGAAACGCTCCTTCGCACGTGCCTTTTCTTCGTCTCTGCGTCCACCACCAATAGCGCAATCTACTTTGTTGTGTTCAATGGCATCGAGTAAGGTTGTGATTTGCAATGCATTTCGCGTAGCAAATTTCCCTTTTTCCTCTTGGACCCGACCGTCATCTATGGATTCTTGCACAGAACCCACAATTAAACGAGCACCTAGAGATGCTATTAATTCATCGCGAAATTGAATGGTTTCTGGGAAGTTGTGGCCCGTATCTACGTGCATCAATGCAAACGGAAACTTCGCAGGATAAAACGCTTTGCGCGCCAGATGCGTAACGAGAATGGAGTCTTTTCCCCCCGAAAATAAAATGACTGGGTTTTTAAACTGAGCAGCCACTTCACGCAACACGAAGATTGCCTCTGATTCGAGCTCGTCTAGGTAATTCAAATAATATTTTTCCATACTACAAACTTAACTTATTTTGAATAAATTTATAAATGCGTTCAACAGATGCTGCTAACTCCTCTATTGAAGTATCGATTACTAAATCTGGATGTTCAGGAGCTTCAAACGGCGCATTGACTCCGGTAAAATCTTTAATCTCTCCACGCCGCGCTTTCGCATAGAGTCCTTTTACATCTCGTGCCTCGCATACTTCAATAGGCGTATCGACAAATATTTCAATGAAGCGCTCTTTTCCGATTATTTCTTTCAGCGCTGCTCTATCGTGATTCAATGGAGAAACAAAAGCTGCCAAGCAAACAAGCCCTGCATCGACCATTAATTTTCCAACATGACCAATGCGTCTCAAATTTTCGGTTCTATCTTCTGTTGAAAACCCTAAATCTGCATTAATGCCCAGTCGGATATTGTCGCCATCGAGGGTAAAGGTATGTATCTTTTTTCCGACGAGATATTGCTCTAATGCATTGGCAACAGTGGATTTTCCAGAGCCCGACAATCCAGTAAACCAAATCATTAGGGATTTATGGTCTTTGAGTTGTGCCCGTTGTTCTTCAGAAATAGCGAAGTCTTGATGAAATACGTTATCTGTCATTCTTCTTTTGATAGTGAAGCAGGTTCTTTCTTAATCAAACCAAACTTAGATTTATACCATGCGCGTTCATGCAAGTAATAAAGTGTCATTTTTGTTATTAATTCAAGTCCGCCAATAGAAAGCCCGACTTCCGCGCTTCCAGAGATGAACCAACCTAAAAACATCGTGTCCATTGTGCCTACAAAGCGCCATGTTATGGTTTTTAAAAAGTGTCGAACTCTACTAGAGTTGTCCTTGAAGATTTTTAATTTATACCATGCACGCTCATGAAAGTAGTACAAAATCATTTTGGTAGCCAATTCCGCACCACCGATTTGCAAACCTGTAGTTGGGTTACCCGTAAGCACCCAACCTAGAATTATTGTATCAATAGTTCCAATGATGCGCCAGGTAATGGCTTTTACGATATGTCGTTTGCGGGAGTAATCCATGTTAAGTTTAGAATTTAGAGTTTAGCGTGCGTTTACCAACTCTGCATTTTGAACTCTGAACTTGACACCAAGAACCAGTTGTTGAGTAAATTTTCTCGGTTGTAGAGCATTGTTTTTTTTGTTTTCCAATCGATTACGTCGCATCCGGCGGCCATACAGATGGCTTGTCCAGCGGCAGTATCCCATTCCATGGTTGGGGCAAAGCGTGGGTAACAATCTGCTAACCCTTCGGCCACCATGCATAACTTGAGTGAACTTCCTTTAGAAATTGTCTCAACTGCTCCTTTTTCAGCTATGAGGGATGAAATGAACTCTTCTGTTTCAGGGGAGAGGTGAGATTTACTCGCAACCACCGTGAATGCTCTTTCTTCCTCACGAACAGGTAGTTTTTCTGCACTTAAATCAACTTCAAAACTATTTGCTGTTGTCACATTCTCTACCCTGTAGGCGCCCGTTGGGTTTCCAAAATACAGCTTTTTTTGGACGGGCACATAAATAACTCCAAGTACCGGCACTTGATTTTCTATCAACGCAATATTCACCGTAAATTCCCCATTTCGTTTGATAAACTCTTTGGTCCCATCAATCGGGTCTACAATCCACAATTGTTTCCAATCTTTTCGCTCTTCATAGGGGATTTCTTTTCCTTCCTCAGATAGAATGGGGATTTCCAACCCTTTTAATTCATTCACGATAACATGATGTGCAGCTCTATCCGCCTTAGTCAGCGGTGAGTTATCTGATTTAGATTCAATACCGAAATCATCAGATGCGTATATTTCCATGATTGCTTCTCCTGCCTTTAAGGCGGCTTGAATAGCTGTTTTTAATAGTTTTGGGTTCATGTTGAGTTTAGAATTCAGAGTTTAGTCCGTCAGTGGACGGATAGAAGTTTGGCTCTTCGACTCTTCGACAAGCTCAGGGGAACCATGCTCAGGGTCAAAGTTTTAAATTCAGCGGCCAGCGAAGACCGAGCGGAGTCGAGGTTGTAGCGTTTTGCTTTATTCACGGTTATAATCGTCTTCGATTCTCACGATATCGTCTTCTCCGAAGTAGGAGCCGTGTTGTACTTCGATAAAAATACATGGTACGGTGCCGGGGTTTTCGATTCTGTGTTTATCGCCTTGGGGGATCAAAATTGTTTCACCGGGATGGTAATCTCTTACGTCCCCATTTAAGGTAATTCTGCCAATTCCTTGGATAATGGTCCATACCTCTGCCCGTTTATGGTGGTATTGGTAGGAAAGTCGTCCTCCAGGATTCACTTGAATGCGTTTTACTTTGTGGGTTGGGGCATCTTCGAGTACCCAGTATTCTCCCCAGGGTCTGATGTCGTATTCCATGGTAATTGGTTTAGAGTTTAGAACTTCGGCTGCGCTCAGTGTATGGCTTCAACGGAGACCGAGCGGAGTCGAGGGCGTAGAGTTCGTCATTAATTTTTCTTTCGCCAATTTCTTTCCTAGTTCCACGCCCCACTGGTCGAAACTGAAGATGTTCCAGATGACTCCTTCAACGAAAACACGGTGTTCATAAAGTCCCAGTAAGATCCCAATGGATGTCGGCGTTAGTTGCTTCAAGTGTATCAAGGTGGAAGGTTTGTCTCCTGCATATAAGCGTTGAGGATGACTATGGTCTTGTCCTTCTAGCAGCGCTTGCAATTGTGCGTAACAATTCTGATTGAGAATCGAGTGATGCACCGGGTTTGAATGTGGCCGCTCGCTTATCGCTATAAATTGCGTTGGAATCAACAGCATTCCTTGGTGCAGCAATTGAAAGAACGAATGTTGGCAATTGGTACCTTCTCCTCCAAAAATAATCGGTGAGGTAGCATAAGTCACGTGTTCATTGTTGCGGTCTACTGATTTACCATTACTTTCCATAAAGGATTGTTGGAGGTAATCCACTAATTTTTTAAGACGGGAACTGTAGGGCAAAATCGCTTGTGTTTGACATTGCCAAAAATTGGTATACCAAACGGTCAATAATGCATCTATAACCGGGATATTTGTGTCGAATTTTTCTTCAAAAAAGTGCGTATCGGCAACATGAGCTCCATCGAGTAGCGCCTGGTAGTTTTCAAAACCAATTGCGAGCGGGATACTTATTCCGGCAGCACTCCACAAGCTAAACCTCCCTGAGACCCACTCCCAGAAAAAATAGGTTTGGTCTGCATGAATCCCAAATTCTTCCACTGCGGGAAGTCCTTTCTCTGTGGTTACCGCAATAAAATGTTTTGCCAATACTTCTTCTTCAAGATATCCTTGTTCAAGAAACCACTGTTTTGCACTCTGTGCATTGGTAATGGTCTCTATCGTAGTAAATGTTTTGGAGACAACAACGAACAACGTTGTACTTGGACTTACTTTATGCAGTACATCCGCCAAGCAGTCTCCATCGATGTTGTTGACATAATATGTTTGAATTCCTTTGTTGAAATCGCGCAGCGCTTCATTCACAAAAGCTGGTCCAAGGTCACTTCCACCGATACCGATATTCACAATCGTATCAATCTGTGCTCCGTCGACCCCCTTCACTTTCTTAGCGTGGAGCGCATTACAGTACTCTTCTATCCGGCTCAACTGGACATCAATCGCTTTTCGAATATCCTCGCCCTCTAGCTCAATATTATATCCACTTTTTGCGCGCAACGCGGTATGTAAAACAGCTCTGTTTTCTGTTTCATTAATTTTCTCACCTGCTTTCAATGAGCACATCGCGGCATTCAATCCGCATTCCTCAGCGAGCACTAATAATTCTCGAAAAATCTTCTCATTCAGGTAATTCTTCGAAAAATCAAACGTACAATCCCGTAATTCTAATTGAGCAAGCCTTTGATTCCAATTTGTTGTTTCCAGTGTCGCTTTTAAGGGAAACGTTTGGCCATAACTTTCCCTGATCTCTTTGAGATTATTCCAGGATTTCGTTTTGGTTGGATTAACTTTTGGAAACATTTGCGAGTTCTGAGTTTAGAATTCAGAGTTTAGTCTGTCAGTGGACAGATAGAAGTTTGGCTCTTCGACTCTTCGACCCATCGACAAGCTCAGGGGAACCATGCTCAGGGTGAAAGTTTAGAGTGTTCTGAGTTCTACGCTCTGAATTCTAAGTTCACCCCACGGCTTCGCCATTGTCAGTCACAGTATTTTGCGCTAACTTTTTAGAGTTTAGAATTTAGAATTCGGAGTTTAGCGTATTCTAAGGTCTACGTTCTAAACTCTAAGTTCTGAGTTCTAAGCTATCCACTCTTCTCACATGCGACTTGGGGATGTTCACTGTAAACTCTACGTTGAGCGATTTCAGTTGTACCACCAAGCGGTGTTTGCCGTTGATTGAAATAAGGTCGCCAACGAGACCGGCAAAATTCCCACGTATAACTTCCACGGGGTCTCCGCAGCGGAAATAGCAGGTTTCATGCGTTTCAATCGTTTCACCGTTCCATTCTTTCACGAGAATTTGAAGGTTCTCCACTTCTTGCTGGGTAACCAATGCAGGTTTTCCAAATTCCTTCAGTATTCCCGAAACATGTGGGAAATCATAGAGGGAGTAGGTATCCGTTAAGTCGTTTTGAACAAAGACAACACCGGGAATCAACGGTACTTCGACCTTTTTTTTCCGGTCGCTCCACTGACGCATCACACCATACGAAGGCAAGAATGCTGAAATTCCAGCGGTCGTTAATTGTTGATATATCTTTTTTTCGGTCCTTGGTTTCGTCTTTACCACTAGCCAAGTAACGTTCGGTATTTCTCTCTCCATCGCTACTAATAGCTCAATTCTCGCAACAAGTCGATAAATATTTATTTTTCATCAACAAACTAGCTTGCAAATATACAGCTATTCACTCGAAAATCTATGACGTTTGTTAGTTTTTTGAAGGAGTTGAGGTTAAGATTTTGTTAAGGGGGGCTAATTCGACAATGAGATCATTGTCCAATCCAATACTGCCTTCGACTCCGCTCAGTCAGCGTTAACTATTGAAAAAGGAACGATATTCTTTCATTTCGATATATGAAGCGAATAATAGTTAGATGCACTCGGTCAATTTACCGTCGACTGAGCGGAGTCGAAGGCGATGGTAAATTATTCCAACGAGAACTAATGGATCATAATATACTCAATCGTTTCCTTGAGTCCTTTTTCTAAATCGTGGGTTGGTGAGTAGCCGAGTAGCTTTTTTGCTTTTTCAATACTCGCTAATTAGTGGGGAATATCACCCTGACGTTCTGGACCATGCAAAACATTAATGTTGGAAATATCCGGTTGATAGTGGGAAAGATACTCCTTCAGTAATTGAGTGAGTTGAAGCAACGTTGCGCGCTCTCCTACTGCAGTATTGAACACTTGACCTATCGCTTGTTGGTTGACGGTTGTTGCAGCGAGATGATTCATTTGAATGACATTGTCAATGTAGGTAAAGTCCCGCGAGTTATCTCCGGTTCCATTAATTGTTGGAGACTGGCCATCCAAAAAAAGTTGAATGAATTTGGGGACTACCGCTGCATATGCTCCATCTGACGATTGACGTCTTCCATAAACGTTGAAATAGCGTAAACCAATGCATTCCAGTCCATAATTCAATCCAAAAACGTGGGCATACAATTCATTGACATACTTCGTGACCGCATACGGAGACAATGGTTTTCCAATCGTCTCCTCCACTTTGGGCAATTCTTGGGAATCACCATAGGTAGAAGAACTTGCGGCGTAAACAAACCGTTTTACTCCAGCATTTCTCGCCGCCAGAATCATGTTTAGAAATCCAGTAATATTTGCGTCGTTGGTCGTTTGTGGATCGTTCAATGAACGGGGAACTGAACCTAATGCGGCTTGGTGAAGCACAATTTCAACTCCTGTAACAGCCCTCGTGCAATCTTCAAAATTCCGAATATCACCTTCAATCAAAGTGAAATTCGGATGATCTTTAAAACTTGAAAGATTTTCATGCCGCCCTGTAGCGAAGTTATCCAAACAAATAACATGGTTATTGAAGTTCAGTAAATCCTCACAAAGGTTGGAGCCAATAAAACCAGCACCACCGGTTACAAGTACTTTCGAGTTTTCTATGCGATTAGACATGGGGCGAAGATAGGAAAATTAATTTGACAATGGGACAATTAATCAATGGGAACAATTTCGAGATATACCTTTGTTTTGCGTCCTACTCAAGATAACCTCCATTTTCCTCTGCTCCTCTACGATTAACATCCACTCTTGCAAAAACATTAACAATTCGTCCATGAAGAATGTACTCATTTCTTCTGGAACATACTCAGTGACTAATTATCACATTAACTATGCCCTCGGATTCGAAAAAGTATTCACATCAAACCCGGTAATTTCTTTGTCGCACAGGATTACCATTCGCTCAATGATGTTTCTTAGCTCACGTATATTACCGGTCCAATTGGTATTCTTTAGTGCTTCGAGTGCATCATCTGTGAATTTTTTTCTAGGAATTCCGTGTTCTGCGCAGACCATTGTTAAGAAATGATCGGCAAGCAATGGAATATCTGATTTTCGATCGTTCAGTGAGGGAACATGAATCAAAATAACGCTTAATCGGTGGAAAAGGTCTTCACGGAAGTTGCCCTCTTCAATTTCTTTACGCAGATTTTTATTAGTTGCCGCAATGACGCGTGGTGACACTGAGATATTTTTTTCTCCTCCAACACGTTGAATCGTATTTTCTTGTAACGCACGCAGCACTTTAGCTTGAGCAGAAGCACTCATGTCCCCAATCTCATCAAGGAACAATGTCCCGCCTGAGGCTAATTCGAATTTTCCCTTCTTTTGCTTCACGGCTGAGGTAAACGCGCCCTTCTCGTGACCAAACAACTCGCTTTCAATCAATTCTGAAGGAATCGCGGCACAGTTTACTTCAATAAACGGCTCATCTTTTCTTCCACTGTTGTCGTGTAAGGAACGAGCTACCAACTCCTTTCCTGTACCGTTTTCGCCAGTGATCAACACACGTGCATCGCTCGGGGCGACTTTAGCAATCATTTCTTTGATCTTTACGATCTCAGGCGTTTCACCAATGATGGACGAACCCTTGAAGCGTTGAACTGTCTTTTTTAAGATTTTTGTTTCTTCAACCAGTGTTTGCTTGTCTTTCGCATTGCGAATGGTTACCAAAATTCGGTTTAAATCCA
>JALQTG010000306.1 GCA_023264075.1 Crocinitomicaceae bacterium | reverse complement strand
TTCTAACATGAGTCCGCGTGCCGCACTTCCACTAAATGGTTTCATAAATGCTGTAGGAAGGGCATCTACAAATTCGGTGGTCATCACACCGGCAGCATGAAAGGCATATCGAATTCCATCAAATAACAATTCCATTGCGCCCGAAGTCCTGAAGACAGCTACTGCTACTAAGATAGCAATTAAATAGGGGACAATTTTTATGGCGACTTCAAAGCCACCTTTCGCGCCTTCGATAAAGCATTCGTAGACATTTACTTTTTTTCGAATCCCCAAGGCAATAAATAAGATGATGACAGAGAAAAGCAACAGGTTTCCACCAATATTAGAAACAGGTTCGATGTATTCTGGAGAATAGGTTAACCATGTTAATAATCCAACCATCAACGCGGTAACCGACCCCAAATAAATGAGTACAGTTGGGTGAAATAAGTTTAGTTTCTGCTTAATAGATACAGCAATCAATCCAACCATCGACGCAATATAGGTAGCAAAGAGAATTGGTAAAAATACTTCTGTAGGCGCAGCTGATCCTGCTGCAGATCGATAGGCCAAGATGCTTACAGGAATAATCGTTAATCCAGAAGTGTTCAAAACCAGAAACATAATTTGGGCATTGGAAGCCGTATCCTTCGTGGGATTCAACTCTTGCAATTGATTCATTGCTTTTAGTCCTAATGGAGTAGCTGCGTTGTCTAACCCTAGCATATTTGCACTGAAATTCATCATCATAGAGCCTTGGGCAGGATGGTCCTTTGGAACGCCAGGGAAAATATGTCGAAAAAGCGGTGAAAAAGCGCGCGTAAGCAATTGAACAGCTCCACCTTTTTCACCTATTTGCATAATCCCCATCCAAAGACACAGGGCTCCTGTTAAATAGAGCGCCATTTCAAATGCAGACTTCGCAGATGTAAACAAGGAATCAACGATTTCCTTAAAAATCAATTGGTCTCCTAAAAAAAATAGTTTGAAGAGTCCCATGATCATGGCTACTCCAAACAATCCGATCCAAAGTCGATTTAATAGCATACTACGAATATCAGAAAATTCCCTAAACGCTGGGGACTTTCTTTAAGGAGATATTCACAAAGTTTTCAATGATAACAGCTCCTTGGTTACCTGATCGTTCGGGTAAAAACTGAACGCCGTAAAGCTGATCTTCAATTTTTTGCATTCCTTCGTTGATGCAATTGTCGGAGGATGCGATGAGCTCAAATCCGGGTGGAATAGAAATCGAGCCTGTATTGTCTTTGATCAAGCTTAATTCTTCGCGTAAGCGCAGCAATAGAGGAGAAGGGCTAGTTAATGCAATTTCATAACTGTCCGAACCGAAATTTTGCGGCGTATAAAAGGCATCAAATGTTACTCCAAGCAGGAGGTGTCCGAAGCCAATACCCAGTATCGGTTTTTTAAAGTTGAGCAAATGGGTGACTTTATCCTTGTACAAAGGAATGTTTTGCTCATTAAGCACCATTTGAGCGTTCGAAAGAATGATTCCGTCAAAAGGAGCTTGAATAGAGCCTACATCGAACAAGGCTACTGTGAAATAATCATCGTAGCGGTCGACTAGGTTTTCCAGTTCATATATGTGGAGGTAGCCACAATCTACAACTAAAATCATGCTAGCTCGGTTTGTTCAACGGAATCAGTAACCATTCTTCCTTAATTGAGTCAGACGGAATGACTTCCAAACGCAATTCTTTATAGCCAATTTCGGTAACCCTAAAATACCTTTTCCGTGTATTACTTTGGTAGTACACGTTCAGTACCGTATCTTTTCCTTGTTGGTCTATTTGCATCGAATAACTAGCGATCAGACCGTAATTACTGCCGAGGTGCACCATTTCTTGTTCAAATACTTCCATATCGTCAAAGAATGTAAATACACGTTTTCGTTCACGCAATTGAGGAGCTTGTTCTTCACCGTCGACTTGTCTACTTTCAAGTATCCAAACCTTTGAGCTGTTAGCGTGGAGGACGTGATAAGGAACGATTGGTTTTAGTGTACTCTTTTCAATGCATCCGAGAAGCGAGCAACATGCAGCTATGAAGAGAAATGATCGCATTAGAATATGAGTTCTTTTTCTTCAATACGCTGTTTAATTTGGCGTGTCGCCTCTTTCCTTAATTCAGCATTATCGAAAGCCCCTTGTAAATCACCTATTGCCTCAATAAATTGGTATTTACCATTTTCGTAGCGAATTAAGACATCGTAACGTTCATAATATCCCCCGATATTATCAACCACAGCTACTACGAGGTCATCTATTCCAGAAGGAGAGGGGCGTTTCTCTACTAAATAACCTATGATGCCGTTCATTTTGACAAGAATCCCGTTTTCACGAGTAAAAATCAGTAATCTCCGATATGGAAATCCATTTACTCCCTTTTTAACTTGTAGCATAAAGGCATCTTCAATTTTCCGATGCCTGTTATAACTGTAGAATTGAAAATAGTTAGGGCTACAAGGGGCTACGCCATCTCCTTGGAGTTCTTCCAATTGTGGATTGCATATTTTTAGCTCAACGAGAAGTTGTTCCAGGTAGGCCTCAGGGAATTCATCTTGATTAAATAATGTCGTGATTTCTGTTTCGTATCCGCCATAATAAACAGTGCTATCCGAAGGTAGCACCGAATCTGATGCGTCAATGGTAAATGCTTCCACATCGTTGGAATCACCCTCCTTTTCAGTAACAGGATTATCTGGTCCATTACAACCGGAAATCATCATCCAGGAGGAAATCAGAAGCAAAGACCAGTGAAGTTGTGTCTTATTCATTCATTCAATTTTTCAATAGTT
>JALQTG010000249.1 GCA_023264075.1 Crocinitomicaceae bacterium | reverse complement strand
GGCAGTACTGAGTTTATACTCGCAGATGAAAAAGGACTGAGGGAATTCCAAAGTTTCGACATTGGAGTTTCTCGTATGCTTCAAAAATTTAATCTATCCGATCCGCTAACCAATGAAAACATCCGTGAGATTGAGGAGTTTTTAGCGGCAAATACATGCAATTTCTTCGAAACACGTTCGTGCAACGCATTAATTGGAGCTTCAGGAAGCTTTGAAACATTTTTTGAATTTATCTTCGAAAAAAAATATACTGATGAATGGAAGTCTGCGCAGCTTGATTTTAAACCGCTTATGAAAGTACTAGAAGTGCTGATTCATTCTACCCAAGCAGAAAGAGAACTCAACGATCATATTTCTGACATACGCAAGAAAATGATACACATAGCAGCGGTAAAGACACGCTGGGTGATCCGACAATTGTCCGTTGAAGAAGTTTGGATTTCACCTGCAGCGTTAAAGGAAGGGGTAATGTGCTCCTTTTTTTAAATGGAATCCGGCAATTCCATCCGTATTCGTAATTCTTTCGGATAGTAATTATTGAATCGATTGCCCATGGATTTTATCCACCCAAGTGGTAATTCATTATGCGTAACAATTACCCATCCTTGTGGAGCGTCGATGGAAAATGTTTCTCCTTTTAGGTAGCGTAACGCATCAATTTTCGAAAGCTTAACCCGTGGGAACCCCTCATTTAACCTAATATTCATAGCTAACTCATGGTCTGGAACTAATTTATTCTTCATCCTAGTTCCGAGTCGCACGCCCCACTTTACAATGGTTAAGTTATTCAAGAACTCTTTCGCCAGAAAAGATTGAGCAGAAGGAAAAGCAAAAATAAACTCGTTTTTTTCGAGTTGATCGTAGGCCTCGAAATGAGGAGAAGGTAATTGTATAAAAGTCTCCATGATAATTTCACGCGACTTTTTCTTTTTACTTTTAACTTTCTTTTTAAAAGATTGATGTGTTGTACAATCCGCCTTTCTCAACACTGCAAAATAAAATCCTTCTGTTTGCATATTTGCAGGTAGCGCATAAAAACCGAATCCTAATGTATCCTTAGTTAAATCCCATGATTCGTCCACTTCAAGTTGAACCGCTTCGAACGAATTATGCTCCATAAAATCGAGCAGCTGCAATTCATTCTCCGCTCTGTTGAACGTGCATGTAGAATAGATGATATACCCTCCGTCTTTTACCAAATCAGCGCAGTGACTCAGAATGTTTTGTTGTCTGACTTCACACGTTCTCACATTCTCAACACTCCACTCCGCTCTGGCATTCGGATCTTTTCTAAACATCCCTTCACCAGAGCAAGGTGCATCAACTAAAATACAATCGAATGTTGAACCGAACTGGTTAAAATCCTCTACCGCATTGTTCGTGACGATACAATTCGAGTAACCCCATTTTGAAATATTATCGCGCAAAATGTACGATCGACTACGAATGATCTCATTTGAAACTAAGATTCCCTTGCCTTGAAGAAAATCTAATAAAATGGTGCTTTTACCTCCAGGAGCAGCACATAAATCTAACAAAATAGGTTCTTCTGGAAGCGTTAATTGATTAACAATCCATTCCACAAACATGGAACCTGCCTCTTGTGGATAATAAGCGCCGGCATGAAATAATGGGTCGATTGTAAAACTTGGTCTTTCTATAAGATACCGACCTAAAACTGTCCACGGAATCATCTTTTCTTCTTCGAAAGACCCACTCGACTTCAGTTTATGCAAACGAATAGAAATTGGACTTTGCTCATTGAGGGACCGCAATAAATCCGCCGCTGCAGTAGTTGGCCAATCCTGCTCAATGCGCTGACAAAATTGTTTCGGTAATAGTGGTATTGAATCTGGATTTTTCAATCGAGTCAATGCAGTTTTTGAGCAATATAAAGCACTTCTTTTTCCATCAAACGAAAACGTGCAATTTCCTCCAGAGAAAAATGTTCGGAAGGTATGTATTCAGTGATTTCAAATCCAGCTTTTCTCAACCAATCCGGATAATCCTTTCCAAAAAGTCGCACATGATCCTTTTGCCAGAAATGCTTTTCCCGCTCTTCCGGCGACGTAATTGATTTATCTTCATACGTTTCATCTCGCGAAAAATCTTGAGGCACTTGAAAAATTCCCCATCCACCTGGTTTCATGACGCGGTTTAACTCACGCATGCACTGCATGGCATCGTCAACATGTTCCAACACATGATTACAAAAAATGACATCGAACCGATTCTCCTCCAGTGGAATACTGTGTAAGTCAAAGTGCATATCAGCAATAGGAGAAACTAAATCTCCAGTGAGATAGCTCAGGTTTTTCTGATTTTTAAATATTTTATGAAAACATTGTTCAGGCGCAATATGAAGAACTTCTAAGTTATCCGAAAAGAAATTGGATTCGTTTTTCAAATACAACCACATCAAACGATGACGCTCAAGAGTAAGGTCGTAAGGGCAAAGTACATTCTCTCGATGAGCAACTTCTGAACCGTACGAAAGAAATTTACTAAACGAACGCTCACAAACGGGACATTCTACTTTATTTCCTTTGTACAAGAGCGGAGCAATTAATTTGAATGGATAGCTCAAACGAATCAGTAAAGGTCTAGGCAGCTTATTTAGCAAAAATTTATATAGTTTCTTCATGGAATTCAGTTCCGTACAAAAATAGAAAGCATTCCCCAAAAACAAACTTTATTTATAGGAATAAGCTTATTTTTGTTTTGTATGCGCATTCTGTTGGTCATTCTTCTCTTTAGTTTTGTTCACGCGGTAAGTGCCCAAAATGATTCTGTTCCTTACAATTTGTACAAAGAACAATTGGTTCTCAAAAGTTCATTAGGATATAATACAGCTCCATTTAGTATTCGAGGAGATTTTAACTCAACAATAGAGACGTTAAAATACAGAGCAAATATGAATGCGGTATTAGGGCTGGGATTTTCTTACAAATGGCTTTCACTTGGCCTAAATTTCGCACTACCGGGTTATTTAAAAACCACAACAAAATTTGGGGAAACTAATTATTTTGATATTGACCTTAATTTTGACATAAAACGTTGGTATTTTGCGTTCGACATTCATTCCTATCAAGGGTTTGCCCTCATTGATGCGGTGCGCTTCAGTGATACATTAGTTTCCCCTGGTAGCTCAAACCAACTCAAACCAAACTTACGAAGTGCTTCAATTGGACTCAATGGTTATCGCTTTAAGAATAAATTCTTCAACCGGAAGGCTGCATTAGGGATTGTTGGGAATTATAAAGAAGATGTGACCTCATTTTTTGTAAAGTATACAATGAATCTTCATGGAGTGGCAAACTCAACAGGACTAATGCCGAGTGACCATCTTAACGATATTCGATCGATTGTCTCTTCAAATGCTTTTTCAGCGTTCGACTTTGGGGCTGTCCCGGGATATCTTTACATAAATAATGTGAAAGGATGGCAATATGGAGGTATGGCTGGGCTGGGTTTAGTATTGCAATCGAAGTTTTATCAGTTCAATAATACCACTAGAGGCTTTTTAGGACTTGCACCACGCTATGACTTGCGGCTAATGGGAGGTTATAATGTCAGTAATTGGTTCTGTATGATTGACTTGCACTTTGACAATAAGACCATACGTTTTAACGACATCCGTTACGGGCAAAATTATTATTACGTACGAATTTTATATGGCTATCGTTTTAAAAAAAACAAAATAAAGCAACCTAGTTAGTTTTTCTGCGTTATCTTGTCGTTGTAAAAACCGTACATATGAAGTCTATTGCAATAAAAACATTGAATGTAGTACTTTTTTCTGTAGCCATAACCTGGAGTTATGGGCAAACGAGAAAAGAGAATCAAGTAGTAACCTCTAAAGAAATTTCTACGATCAAAAAGACGGAATTGAAGTCGGTAACCGTGGAAAAGAAATTAGTTGATTCTAAGAAAAAACCTGAAATTATTCAATCTCTTTCGAACAAGCCTGCAGCGCAAACCAATTATCCTCAAAAGGTTACAATTCATAAAGAAAACCTACCTAAAACGAAGTCATCTGTTGCTAAAGTTCCCATGACTAAGGAGGAGGAAATTAATTCTTTAAAGAATAGAATTAGTTCTTTGGAAAGTAAAATTGCACTTTTAGAAGATGATGCAGAAACCAATCTTGAAGAAATTCTAGAGAAAAAGAAACTTCTAAATGAGTTGAAAACGGAACTTTCTACTTTACAGAAATAATCTACCACTTAATTTTGTTGTTATGAGAAGAAAGCTATTCACCAGATTTTTCATATTTGCTATATTTTTATTTTCGACACTCAACTCTTATGGTCAAGCAGACTGTGGTTGTACCAACTGTCCAGTCGCAATAACGGACAATGGAAACTTTGATGCGGAAATTTTTATTCAAAACTCTGGGCCAGATATTCTGGGTGGAGACAATTGTCTCACTGAAGTTTGTTTCACTGTTGACCATACGTGGATTGGTGACCTTGACTTTACTTTGACTGCACCCGATGGAACTTGTTATATCATCATGGGAGATGCCAATAATAATACGGGGGGGTGTGGATCTAATTGCGACGATATAAACATATGTATACAAGTAGGAACAGGTAACCCTGCTGGAACTGGATCTACTGAATATATCGATTTAAATGCGGGAGGAGGAAACTGTGTCAACGGAAATTATACTATTGCTACTGGTGTGACAAACACCGGGGCAGGAAGTGCTTGCAATAGTAGTACAAATAATTTAGATGCCTTTAACAATGGTTCTGGCTCAGTTAGTGGAGTTTGGACGTTGACTATCGGTGATAATTGTGCAGCGGATACAGGTTCTTTATTAGATTGGTCGCTAGGGTTTTGTGATGAATCAGGTATAAGCTGTTCTTCAGATCCTTTGTGCTTAATCAATTTCTTTGAAGCAAATATAAGTGCGTGTATTACTGGGACAGGAACATACGACGTGACTGGTTCCATCGATTTTACCGATGCTCCAACGTCAGGAAGCTTAATTGTGGAAGATTGTTTTGGAAATCAGCATGTTGTGGATACGTACCCTTTTCCTAATAACGGAACAGTGAACTACACAATTACTGGTCTTCCTGCAGACGGTGGCGCTTGTGATTTAACTGCTTATTTCTCCGCTGATCCAGCTTGTATAAATGGCCCACTAACCTATACAGCACCAACATGTCCTTGCTCATTTACTAACATTGAAGCCAATATTTCCGCATGTAACCCTACGGATAACACATTTGAAGTAACTGGGTTGGTAGAATTCATAAACCCTCCTTCGTCTGGACAATTAATTATTGAAGATTGTAATGGAAACCAACAGGCATTCAACCCTCCGTTTGTCAGTCCAATCAATTATGCACTTACAGGTCTCAATTCTGACGGGACATTGAACTGTTCAATAACAGCAACTTTTACTGCTAATGCTGCATGTACCATCAACGTTGGCCCATACAATAACCCAGCTAATTGTGTGTGTGAAGCCGAGATTGGATTTTTCAGTGATGGGGTAAATGGGGATGCAAACTCATCAAATCCTTGGGCATTGTGTTTCGGAGA
>JALQTG010000105.1 GCA_023264075.1 Crocinitomicaceae bacterium | reverse complement strand
AAGAAATTCCGGATTCTACGCAACGAATGAAATTCACTTTAGCCACCTATAATGCAGGACTAGGACATATCAAAGATGCGCAGCGATTGGCAAAAAAACATGGAAAAGACCCACTTATTTGGGATGATAATGTGGAGTTGTTCATTCTCAAACTTTCCAAACCAGCCTTTTATCAAGATGAGGTATGTCGTTCAGGCTATTTCCGCGGAGTAGAAACCCATCAATACGTGCGGAAAGTATTCATTCGATACAATGAATATGCCCGCGCATTCGCAATCTAGGTGGAGCCACTGTTTGAGTTGTAGAAAACAGAACGCACATAAATATTTCCACGCTTTTGAAGCGCAATTTCTCCCCAAAATACTACATTAGCCAAAAATTTATACCATGGAAACTGAAACATTAAAAAATACAGCTTTATCTCACGTACATATCGCTTTAGGCGCGAAAATGGTTCCCTTTGCAGGATACAACATGCCAGTCCAATACCAAGGATTGAAAGTGGAGCATGAATGCGTTCGAACAGGAGTTGGGGTTTTTGACGTTTCTCACATGGGTGAATTTATTTTAAAGGGTCCTAAAGCGTTGGATTTAATCCAAAAAGTGACCTCCAATGATGCTTCAAAGCTGACTCCAGGTCGAGCCCAGTACAGTTGCTTACCGAATGGAAAAGGGGGAATTGTAGATGATTTAATCGTATATAAATTTGATGACGAAAAGTATTTATTGGTGGTGAATGCCAGTAACATCGAAAAAGATTGGAACTGGATTTCTCAACACAATGATATGGGAGTTGAGATGACGAATGCATCTGACAATTACAGCCTTTTAGCTATTCAAGGACCGAAAGCAGCTGAGGCCATGCAAAGCCTTACTTCAACTGATTTAAGCAGTATTAAATTCTACCACTTTGAAGTAGGCGATTTCGCAGGTTGTTCCAATGTGATCATCTCTGCAACTGGTTATACCGGAAGCGGTGGTTTCGAAATCTACGTGAAAAATGAAGATGCTGAAAAAGTATGGAATAAAGTATTTGAAGCTGGAAAAGAATACGGAATTCAACCTATCGGTTTAGGTGCGCGTGACACGTTGCGTTTGGAAATGGGCTACTGCTTATATGGAAATGATATTGATGACACTACATCGCCATTAGAAGCTGGTTTAGGATGGATTACGAAGTTCGATAAAGATTTTATTGATAAAGAATTCTTGGCAAAACAAAAAGAAGCTGGTGTTACACGCAAATTAGCTGCTTTTGAATTGGTTGAAAAAGGTATTCCACGTCACGACTACCCTATCGTAGATGCGAATGACAACGTAATTGGTAAAGTAACTTCTGGTACAATGTCGCCCTCCTTGGACAAAGCAATTGGGTTGGGTTATGTACCTGTTGAACTTGCTACTGAAGGAAGTGAGGTTTTTGTACAGGTAAGAAACAAATCATTGAAAGCTGTAGTGGTGAAATTACCGTTTTACAAAGGTTAGAGGTCCGTTGAGCGTTTAAAGCTCCTCTTCCCCCTCTTGAGGCTGAATAATCTTATTGATTTCAGATTCTGTTTTATCTAACTTCTCTCGACAGAAATCGACGAGTTGTTTGGCTTCTTTAACAGTTCCTGCTAGGTCGTCAATTTTGACTTGCTTCATTTCGAGCTTACTCACAATGTCTTTCAATTGAAGCAACGCTTCTTCATAGGTGATTTCTTTACTCATTCTTCGTTATTTTTTCTTGTTTGGTAATTGTACTCGTGACTAAAGAGTGCGTAGTGAGCGTTTTCAGTTCTTTACCGATGATCTCTTCTGTCCACACCATTAAATCTTTATCGTCGAGGGTTGAAATGGTATAACCCGATTTCAATAATTTTTCCGGATTTAGCAAGTGGAAGAGCTCCTCTAAATTATTCACGTCTGCCCGATTCCGCTCGATGGAGTTCATCGCGAGTAACTCAACGCGCTCCATTCGGTTAGATAGTTCTACGTCTTTAGTTAGTCGAATTCTATTCACGGCTAAATTGGCAATTTTTTCTAAGCCCAATTCTACATAGCTGCGTTCTTGGCTTAACACAAAAAGTAATCCACGCTGAACGGCATGCGAGCGCTGCTGTAATAGGTGCTTCGAACTATTCAGCAATTCCCGAGCATAGAGCACTAAGTAATTGTGTGCATGTCGAAATTCATCAATTGCGTTACTTACTTGGAAAAACGAAAGTCCTTTCACGGCATCAAAACACTCCAACACATCCTTGCTAAAGGTATAAATCCGCATAAATAAAAACTTTGCAGCAGCAGTTGGCGTGATGGTTGGCGTATTCGCCACTAAATCAGCTACCACCTCATCGCTTTCGTGCCCAATTCCGGTTAAAATAGGAAGCCTGGAACGACATATTGTTCTGCACAATTCGAGGTCATTAAATACGTGAAGGTCCATCTTCCCTCCTCCTCCACGCACCACTACGATGACATCCACATCATACTCCTGCGCCTTTTGAATAGCATTGATAAGCTCCAAAACAGATCGATCTCCCTGAACAGAAGAGGGAAAAACCTTTACCTTGAAATTTCTATAGGCATTATTCTTAAATAGCGTGTCCATAAAGTCGCGATACCCCGATGTTTCGGGCGAGCCAATGACAGCAATTCGTTTCGCAAGAATGGGTAAGTGAATCTCCTTTTGGAG
>JALQTG010000100.1 GCA_023264075.1 Crocinitomicaceae bacterium | reverse complement strand
GTGCATGAAACCTATGGTGGTGTGGTTCCGGAGCTTGCATCCAGAGCTCATCAGCAGAACATTATCCCGGTTGTGGATGCTGCCATCAAAAAAGCAGGTATCTCTAAACAAGACATTGATGCCGTTGCATTTACGAGAGGTCCGGGCTTATTAGGGAGTTTAATTGTAGGTACTTCTTTCGCCAAGGCATTTTCGCTTGCCATGGATGTTCCAATGGTTGAAGTGAACCACATGAAAGCGCATATACTAGCGCATTTTATTGACGATGCGACAAGAGATAAACCTCAATTTCCTTTTCTTTGCTTAACTGTTTCAGGCGGACATACCCAGTTGGTTGTCGTTCATGACTTTGACGACATGCAAGTGCTGGGAACAACTCGTGACGATGCAGCTGGAGAAGCGTTTGACAAATCTGCAAAATTGCTAGGACTTCCCTACCCTGGCGGACCTTTGATTGATAAATACGCCCAGCTCGGAAATCCGTTGGCTTTTACCTTTACAAAACCTTCAGTGGACGGCTTCGACTTTAGTTTCAGTGGATTAAAAACTAATATTTTACAATTTATTCAAAAGCAAACGAAGACCCAGCCCAACTTTGTAGAGGAGCACCTTCACGACTTATGTGCCTCGATACAAGCCACAATTATTGACATCCTTTTTGAGAAGTTAACTGCTGCCGCCATACACTTAAACATCCAAGAAATTGCGATTGCAGGAGGTGTTTCTGCCAATTCTGGGTTGCGCAGTCGGTTGAAACAAGAAGGCAAAAAACATGACTGGAAGATTCACATACCAAAATTCGAATATTGCACGGATAATGCCGCAATGATTGCAATCGCTGGTCGGTACGCGTATTTAGCAGGACAATTCGCGCCTCAAAACATCAGTGCGAACCCGCGGCTCAAGATATAAATTTTCTTGTATTATTAACATTTGACAGCCGTCGGAATACCTTTCTTTTATTTTAATCTGCGATTTGGCGCAAGTACTTAACAAATAAAGAAAACCAACCCAAAATCATCATTGTTCCTCCGATTGGAGTAATAGGCCCCAAGAACTTTCCTAATTCCCAATCGATCAACGGTGCCACGGCTAAAATAAATATAGAACCTGAAAATAATATGGTTCCAAAAAGAATCATGCGAAAATGAAACTTCATCATAAAGTCAAAGCGCTCACGTAGTCCTCCAATAATCATCATTCCGAAGCCGGAATAAAACAAATAATTCACGCCTACTTTAAAACTTTCAATTTTCCCTTGTTCCAATCCTGCTGCACTTAACCCGTGAGCTGCAAAAGCACCTAAGAAGATTCCGAGAAAGACAAACAATATTCCTGCTAAAATAAAACTCCTTTCCATATCTATTCATTCATTAAATTCTTCGCGTTTTCCAGCGCAGCATCGTTAATTTGACTTCCACTCATAAGGCGCGCGACCTCTTCAACGCGCTCTTCTCCGGACAGATAAATGAGCTCAGTAATGGTTTTTCCGTTATCCGTTGAGCGTTTGATGACTTTCAAATGGTCTTTTCCTTTACCAGCTACTTGCGGTAAATGAGTAATTGCTAGTAATTGCATGTTCTTTCCCATGTTCTGCAACAACGCACCAATGCGTTGGGCCACTTCACCAGAAACACCTGTATCAATTTCATCAAAAATGACCGTGGGCAATTGTTGCTTCTTTGAAAGTAGGTGTTGCAACACAAGCATTAATCGTGATAGTTCACCACCAGAAGCGCTTTTTTCAATGGGCTGAGGAGCCATTCCTTTGTTGGCTGAAAAAAGAATGGCAATGCCATCCGTTCCCGTTTTGGAAGCAGGAGCATCGAATAGGTCAAACCGTATAATCGCATCGGCTAACTTCACTTCCGTCAAATAACTACAGATTTCTGCTTCTAACGCAGCTGTTTTTTCCTCTCTATACTTGGACAGCTCGCGCGCTAATTCAAGAAAAGATTTCTCCAAAGCCTTTACTTCTTTTTCGCGCTGCGCCACTTCAGCATCAGCGTTTTCAACGTTGGACACACTATCTTCTAACTTTTCCTGCAACTGTATCAATTCTTCTTGTAAAAACAATCCATGTTTGCGCAAGGCGGAATTGTAGGCATCAAGCAAATCGCTTTTCCGTTGTAATTCTTCGGGAGAACTGGTTTCCACTTCCATGCCGTCTTCTGCTACACTCGAAATATCCTGTAATTCGATGCGCACTGAAGCCAAGCGATTCACCAGTTCGTCGAGTGTAGTATCTCCAAATGTTGGAAGTTTCGCCAACCCCGTCAGCTGATCTATTATTCCGCCTTCCTCTTGAAGCGTTGCGAACAACTTACCGTAAGACATTTTTATTTCTTCCGATTGTTCTCCTCTATTGACTTCTTCTTCAAGTTTTACAAAATCATTGACATGTAATTCAAGTTGACGCAGCTCATTGAGTTGAAACTGGTTGAAATCTTTTTCCCACAACGCTCGGGCAATTTCCTCTTTATAGAACTGAAGTACTTTTTCTTTCTGTTTCCACTCCGAGTAGATCTCACCGACTTTTCTTCGCAGCGAATCTGCGTCAATCAAGGTGTCCAACAAGGCTAATTGAAACGATTTGTCTTTTAAATTGAGTGTGTGATGCTGGGAATGAATATGAATAAGTTGTGCGGTTAATTCTTTTAAGACGCTGAGCTGAACTGGAGTATCGTTGATAAATGATCGCGACTTGCCCTGTGCGTGGATTTCTCGCCGAATAATGGTCTCGTCCGCGTAATCCAAATCATTCGCTTCAAAGAAATCTGCTAGATCAAGTCCATTCACTAAAAAAGTGGTTTCCACCACCGTTTTCTTTTCCGCATCACGGATAACGGCGTAATCAGCGCGCTCTCCTAAAATAAGTCGCAATGCACCAAGCAAAATAGATTTACCGGAACCTGTTTCTCCCGTTAACACCGTAAATCCTTTATCAAATGTGAGTTCAACATTTTCGATTAACGCAAAATTTTGAACAGCTAACCGTTTAAGCATTAATTGAGAATTTCTTGATATTTCGAAGAGTTGGAGGGATCCAGGCGCTTGAGCAGGATTACAATATTGTTTTTATCCTTGACTTCGGCGTCTGCATACAAGTTCTGGATCTCTTTTAGCTTCGCTTGCAGAAAGTTGAGCACATTCACCGAAGCAGGTCGCGCGTTGTTGACAGGTGTTAATTTCTGAATGGCGTTATACATATTTTCGCGCGCTAAATTCTTATCATCATACAGCTTATCTAAACCAGCGCGGTGGTATTCGTAAAAACACTCTCTTAAAGGCTTGAACAACTGCTGAAGTTGATTATCCACGAGCCAATACCGATTCTTACGACCACGCTCATTCGACCTCCAACCAGATCCCCCTGCATTTTGGGCAAGCACAACAATGTCTTGTGCTTTATTGAAATAGGCCGAACCTCCTTCTAAGGAGAAGGTGTCGAAATCATATCCAATAATCATGAACGCATAATAAGCCAATACGGACGTCAGGTTGTCTCGAAATTCGTTCGGTGCATAATTTAAAATGGCATTTCGTTGGAAATTGAATTGCAGGTCCTCATCCAAAAAATTAAATACTGTAGAGTTGTACGTTGAATTAAACACAGGACGTGTAGACTGTATTTGCATGGAGCCTTCGAACTTGTTTTGCCCCGGAATAGAATTAATGTTAATGACGATGTTGCAGTTAATCTTCTCCTCTATTTCGAAGGATTCTTTGGTCCAAGCGGTATTGTTCATAAGTTCAAACACGGTGCGCTCGAGTTCCTTAAAAATTTCTTGTTCCGTGGTAGTAACGTCTAAATTTGGATTGGGAATCACCGATACTTGGCAGTTTAACTCTTGAGCAACTGCAGTACCACCAACCATAATTAGAAAGGCCAAGAAAAATCTCATAACTTATTTTTTACGATATATTCAACAATGTTGTGCGCGGCAACATCTTTAGATGATAACTCATAAGTCTGCTCTTTATTGTTGGAATCTAAGATAGTAATTTTGTTTGTATCCACTCCAAATCCTGCTCCAGAATCTTGTAAACTATTTACAACGATGCAATCCAGCTTCTTCTTCTCCAACTTTCCTCTTCCGTATTCGAGGGCGTCATTGGTTTCCAAGGCGAATCCAACGAGGAATTGACCGTTCTTCTTATGATCTCCAGCCCATTGCAGAATGTCCGGGTTTTTCACCAACTGAAGCGTTAATTCATCCGCTGTTTTTTTCATTTTCACGGAGTGCATTTCTGCCGGACGATAATCAGAAACAGCAGCAGAAAATATTCCTCCGGTACAGGTAGGAAAATGTTCCTTCACTTGCTGTAGCATTTCTTCGGCCGAAACAACGTCGCACAACGTCAGGTTGTTATGCGTTAGTTGACATTGGGTTGGACCGGTTACAAGGATCACTTCCGCCCCGCGTTGAAGTAAACTTTTAGCAATCGCAAAGCCCATTTTCCCAGAGGAATGGTTCCCGATGAAACGCACGGGATCAATCCGTTCGTAGGTTGGACCGGCTGTCACCAACACTTTTTTACCGTGTAGGGAGATTG
>JALQTG010000079.1 GCA_023264075.1 Crocinitomicaceae bacterium | reverse complement strand
CGTACATAGTTGTTTGTTTTGGGAGACAATCGATGCGGCGGTATACTGAGCAATCATAAAACCTGAATTCAAGCCTGGCTTAGCTACTAGAAAGGCGGGTAATCCACGCTCTCCCCCCATCAACTTGTACGTTCTTCGTTCTGAAATACTGCCCAACTCTGCCATCGCTATTGCCAAGAAGTCAAGGGCCAACGCCAACGGTTGACCATGAAAATTTCCGGCAGAAATCACCAAGTCCTCTTCAGGGAAAATGGTCGGATTATCCGTCACGGCATTAATTTCTCGCTCTACAATTGTTTTCGCGTAATTGAGTGTATCCCAAGAGGCGCCATGCACTTGCGGAATGCAGCGTAAGCAATACGGGTCTTGCACATGTTGCTTCGGTTGACCGATCCATTGCGAACCTTCTAAAAGTGCTGAAATTTCTTTAGCTACCGCAATTTGACCTTCTTGATTTCGAATGGCATTGACATGCGGCGTAAACGGGTCCAAACGTCCATCGTAGGCCTCTATACTGAGTGCACCAATCTTATTGGCATGGTGGATAATTCGTTCTCCATCGAGTACCGCCTTTGTCAAAAATGCACTCATAAATTGTGTTCCATTCAACAAGGCTAAACCTTCCTTAGAGGCCAACACGATTGGTACTAAATCGAACTTTTTTAAAATCTCATGGGTGTCAACCACCTCTCCTTTATAAGTGACTTCGCCTTCACCTGCAAGGCTTAAAGCAATGTGTGCTAAGGGCGCTAAATCTCCAGAAGCCCCAAGGCTTCCTTGTTCATAAACAACTGGACAAATGCCGTGATTAAAATAGAACAACAACCGTTGAACCGTTGCTACTTGCGCACCGGAATGACCGAAAGACAATCCTATTGCTTTCAGCAATAACATGATGCGCACAACCTCTGGATCCACTGTGCTCCCGGTCCCGCAGGCATGAGAACGCACTAAATTCAGTTGTAATTGGGCCAAATCTGCCTTTGAAATGGCCGTGTTGCACAAGGAACCAAATCCAGTATTCACCCCGTATATTAACTCGTCGGATTGCGCAACTTTTTCGTCTAAATAAGTCCGGCAAGCTTGAATCTTCGCCACACACGAAGGGCTTAGTTCAACAGTCAGGTTTTCTGCAATAATCTGCTGAATATCTGTAACTGTAATCTGTTGATGCGAGAGAAAAAATTTACCCATGTGTAAAGTAATTAATAAAAGATGCGTGACTCAATTCCTGTTGTTCTCCAGTAGTCATGTTCTTCAGTACGACGCTACCATTCGCCAACTCCGATTCGCCAATAATAGCTGTAAAGTTAACCCCTTTGTCATCTGCGTATTTGAATTGTTTCTTGAGTTTAGCGCTTTCAGGGTAAATTTCTGAAGAAACTCCATTTTCGCGCAATTGTTTAATTAATTGAAGTGCGGCATCTGCTTCTTTCTCCCCAAAATTGACAAACAATACTTCTAAACCTTCATCTACCTCTTTCGGAAACAAGTCGAGTTCTGTCAGCACATCGTAAATTCTATCTGCACCGAACGAAATACCTACACCCGATAATCCACTCATTCCGAAAAGACCGGTTAAATCGTCGTAGCGTCCACCACCACAGATAGAGCCCATTTTCACTCCGTTTGCTTTTACTTCAAAAATGGCACCCGTATAATAATTTAGTCCTCGAGCTAACGTGACATCGAATTCAAGTTTCGCGCGTTTCAACCCTAGCAAGTTTACTTTGTCAAGCACGAATTGCAACTCCTCAATACCTTGAGTACCTATACTGGATGAGGCTAAAAAATGTGTCATGAAAGCAAGAAGTTCTTCATTGTTACCCTGCAGACTCAAGAGTGGTTGAATGGCTTTGATTGCCTCAGCACTCACACCCTTGTCTTGCAATTCTTTAATGACACCTTCTTTACCAATTTTATCTAATTTATCAATGGCCACCGTAATGGTTATCAGTTTATCATGTTCTCCGGTAATTTCCGCAATACCACTTAATATTTTACGGTTATTAATTTTTATGGTGAAATTTGGAATCTGCAAAGCATATAATACTTCATCAAACAACTGAACAAAATCAACCTCATAGAGTAAACTATCGCTTCCTACAACATCTGCATCGCATTGGTAAAACTCTTGATAACGCCCATGTTGTGGACGATCGGCCCGCCAGACGGGTTGTATCTGGTACCTTTTAAAGGGAAATGTCAATTCGTTTTGGTGTTGCACCACGAAGCGTGCAAAAGGAACCGTTAAGTCATAACGCAAAGCCTTGTCCGCAAGCGAATTTGCAAAACGAGGGAGGTTATCAGCAGCCAATGCATCAACATCTGCTTTTTTCATTTTGTCACCAGAATTCAAAATACGAAAAATCAAACGATCACCTTCCTCCCCATATTTCCCCATTAAGGTCGAGGAGAGCTCGAACGAAGGAGTTTCAATCGGAGAAAAACCGTAATTCTTAAATACACTTTGAATGGTGTTGAAAATATAATTTCTTCGTGCCACATGAACAGGGAGAAAATCGCGCGTTCCTTTTGGTATTGCTGGTTTTTGAGCCATTCATTAAATTTTGTACAAAAATAAAAAAACCGCTTCAACAACGAAGCGGTTTCATAATTTATCCGAGTTTCAATTATTCAAATGCTTTTCCTAACATTTTAGAAGATAATCCCCCACTTACAGGAATCTCTTTGAACTGTCCGTTTGCAGCGTTTACTATTCCCAAGATTAGTAACGCTAAAAAGCCTAACCAAATCAGTGTAGATAGCAACGAAAATATGGCTAGTAAAGAAAAGCTGATCATTGCAACAATCGTTGTTAAGATGGTAAATCCAATGAAAATCCCAATAGAAAAAATAATTAAACCAAGAGCTTGTCTGAGGTGAAATGCACCAAAGCGTTTTTCTTCGCCTTCCTTATTTTGGTTCAAAACAAGGGCGATAATGAAACCAATTAATGTTACATACGCTAGAATTCCAACTGTCTTATCTGCAATTGGATCGTTACTGGTTGGATTGTCGAATGTTTCTGTCATAATTTATTATTTAGTGAATGCATTGAACATTTATTGTGCTAACACCTTAAAGGCGGTTCTACGGTTACGCTGATGATACTCTTCCTTCTTGTCTTCATTTGACAATGAGTTGATAAATTGTGGAGTAAGTTCTACATCTTTACCATCTTCCAAACGAATAACCGCAGGCTCTGACTCACCGAGTCCATTTGCTTCCAAACGGTCACGTTCAATCCCACTGTCCACAAGGTAATCCACTACGCTTTGCGCACGGCGTTGAGATAATTTTTGGTTATAGGTATCGGAACCACGCTCATCTGTGTGTGAACGGATCTCAATTTTCAAACTCGCATTCAAATTCAAGAAGTTCACCAATTTATCCAACTCTACCTTTGATTGCGGACGTAGGGTTGCAGCATCAAAATCATACTCAATACCTTTAATTTCAATCTCCCCTGTTGGAATCAGCGTTAAGAAGAAGTCGTGCTGCAGAGCTGTAGTTTCTACTAGCCCTAATGTATTCTCAATACCAGCATCTGCGAAGTACTTCTTTTTACTCGCTTTCATAAAGTATTCCTCATTGACCAATAAATCGGACTCATAATAGCCATTGTCGTCCGCCTTCAACATAATATCCTCAAATTGGCCACGTACATCCTTCAAAATTACTGCTGCTCCCGGAATAGGCTCATCGGTATCGAAATCGTATACATATCCACTGATCGATACTACAATCTCTGGTCGCTCCACGCGGTAGATGCTATTACAATGTACATTCAGCGTGTTCGAAGAGTCACAATCTCCACAATTATCTCGATCGGAAGTCATATACCCTGTTTGCATATCAGCTCCCCAAACAAAATAAGCATCATCGCGTGAACTGTTAATTGGCTGACCCACATTTTGAGGAGTATCCCACCATTCCGTTATGGGGTTAATCGTCGATTTAAATACGTCTAAACCCCCGAAACCAATGTGCCCTTCAGAAGAAAAATACAAAGTTTTGGATTTCCGATGATAATACGGAGTGATTTCATCTTCATTGGTATTGATGAATTCGCCTAAGTTAATAGGCTCCGTCGTCTCCCCATCATCATTGATGGTAGTCAACCAAATATCCATTCCCCCAATCGTTCCTGGACGATTCGACGCATAATATAGCGTCTTTCCGTCATCCGCCATACTTGGTGTCATCGATTTATACCCATCCATATTAATGTCTTTTCCGAGCTTGAAGGGTTCTGTCCAACGACCGTTAAAAAAGCGCGACACGTAGATACTCGATTCGTAGTGGTTCAACGGATTCACGCGAGTAAAATAGACCGCTTTACCATCTGGAGAGAACGTGGCACCACCTTCAATGGCCTCAGTATTGATGCCTTCCACCCATTGCGGGGTTTCGTAAGTACCATCTTTATTGTATTTTGTAAAATAAATATCGCTTTCGAAGAGAGGAGCGCTTTTGGTAACCGCCAACAATGATGTGTCTTGTCGTGCAGAGGAAAAAAGCAGCCTGTTTTGATGATACATCATCCCAAAAGATGTAGAACCGTTGTTCACCACACTATCCAATAAGATAACTTTCGCGTTGGAATAGGTTCCCTCGTCGCGCATAGCAAAATCACAGTCACCTTCTTTATCTCGTGCCAATTGATGATAGACATTTTCTTCAGGGAAAACCTCCATTACTTTGTCAAAATATAACTTCGCTTCTTCGTATTTCCCATTTTTCATGAGCGAATAACCATAGAAGTAATCCACGTAGGGGAACTGATCAGATGGATATTCAACTGCAGCAGCATACCATTTTTCAGCGTTCGCATAATCCTTTGCTAGTCGGTAGGCATCTGATATCTTGTGCAACACAATCAACTCTTCGCTCTTCGGATTTACAGGTGGTTCAAATTCGTTAGGACCTCCTTTTTTATCTGCTTTATAAAACGCAGATACACCATAGGGGTGATACAAGTGATCATCACTCCCACTGGCCAATCTATTAATAACCTGAGAATAGAAATAAACTGCAGACGCGTAATTCTCCATCTCCATTTCTTTGTCACCGTCTTGAATCAGACTTTTATTGGTTTGTCCAAAACTTGCCAAACCAATTAGGATAACTGCGATAAGTAAAATACTCTTTCTCATAATCTTGGGCATGTTGGTAATGGATTAGACACTGATTTAAACATGATATAGGTCAAGCTAATTTCGGTCGCTCCACGTCCATTGGAAACCGGTTGCAAAGAAGATATATTAAAATCGTAGGAAAGTCGACCTTGCCAAGCACCGAACTTAATACCTACATCAACAATAGCCGCATCTGCATTTCGGTAGGTGAATCCTCCTAATAAAAAGATATCTGGACCCTTCAAGTAATAGTGAAGCATACCCGAAAAGGTGAGTTCCATGGCTTTCTCCTGATACATATAAAATACTTTTGGGATAACGGATAATCGTTCGTTAATTCCAATACGCATTCCTGCATGGCCAAGATAGCGCATGGGTAAGCGAGAGTCGCCAACCCCGAAAAAGGATTCATCAGGACGATTTAAATGAAATGCTGTAGCACCAATGAATGGATTAAATCTTGAGCCTGGTCGACCAAAAAAGTATATCAACCCTGCATTAGCATCAAAATTTAATACGCTCCCACTTGGAAAGGTCTCTCCCGATCCTATTGCGGGATTAAATTGTCCTCCAGTTGCTGTCGGTTCATATTGTGCCCCCCAGGATAATGCATTAAAATCGAATGACTTATTAATAACACCCGCACTTACACCAAAACTAATCCTATGAAACTTATTTTTATCCAGCGGAATATTATACGAAATCGAAGGTAAAATCTGAGCAGCATTATAAAATCCTGCACCTGCATTATAGTTTAGCACTTGCACGCCTAGACTCCACTTTTTATTCAATCGCGTGTCAAAACTGACAACTCCTGTCTGAAACGGTCGCGTAGCCACGGCTGACCACTGTGTACGATAATGCGTGTGTATCCGATGCTTACCTTCAAACATACCCGTCAACGCGGGGTTGGTATTCAACGCAGCCGCGTCATACTGCGATAAGTGAAAATCTTGAGCGTTCAATCGGAACACCATCAAAATACACCAACCTAAAACAAATCTTTTACTAGTTATCATGGTTACGTTCTATCTAATTAATGAAGTATCTCCTGAAATTTCGTGTAAGGTTCCATCAGAAGTGGTTGCCTTCACCGTCCAAACAAAAACACCAATGGGTTGATCAATATCCTTGTATTTACCATCCCAACCAATGGACGCGTCATTCGATTCGAAAATTACTTCTCCCCAATTATTGTAGATTTTAAATTCTAACGTTGTGAAAGGACCTCCATAAACATACAAGAAATCATTGTTATTATCTCCATTTGGAGAAAATCCAGAAGGCACCACTGGTGGTAAGTAAATGTGAACGATATTATTTGCTGTATCCACACAACCATTTTCATCTTCCACAATTAGCAGTACATCATAATCTCCTCCTTCATTAAAATTATGCGACGCATTTTGATCAGTTGAAGAATTACCATCTGCAAAATCCCAGAACCAACTCACAATAGGGAAATCACTTGTAGATAAATCTGTAAAATTAATGTTCTGAAAGACGTTGGCAAACGCAGGATCGTTTGAAAAATCGGCAGTTGGACCAGGGTATATCTCTGTTGTATTCGTAATTGAATCCACACATCCTTGATCAGTCGTCACAATAAGTGTAACGTTATATGTACCAGAAGCACCATATTGATAGATAGGATCCTGCTCCGTTGAGCCGCCGCCATCACCAAATGACCAGTCCCAAAGCGCCGCACTCCCTCCTGTCACCGTGGTTTCATCAAAGAACTGGGTACCTCCATTCAAACACGGCGCCGGCGATGCAAATGCAACCGATGGTAAATAATACGTTGAAACAGGCAATGTAATTGTGTCCGCACACCCGTTCTGAGAAACGACAATTAACGTAATATCATTGGTATCCACTAGCGGAATTTCAAACGATGGATTGGCACTTGTAGCGAATTCCGCTCCGTCCAGGGTCCACGAATAACCAACAATCGGCTCCGACGAAACAACGTTGCTTATAAAGTCTGTCTCCGTGCCATAACAAACCACGGTATGCGTAAAAGTAACTTCTGGAGATGGAATAATAACTACATTGATAGTATCGCGCTGAATCTGACATCCTCCATTGTTGGTCGTCTCATAAAAAATCTGAACAGCCCCATTCGTTAAATCTCCCGCTCCGTGGTTGTAAATTGTTGTAACTGAAGTATCCTGAATAAATGCACCATCGCCTGAAGTTGACCAAATTCCACTACCTGTTGTGGCATTAGAATTCACTACAAACGGATTGTTTGCGCAAATTGTATCCGGATGAACCAATGAAATTGTTGGTGGATCAAAGAAATAAATGGTGAGCGAATCGGTCTGACCAAAGCAATTTCCATTAATAATTGTTTGCACGTACACAACGACAGAGTCATTGGCCAAATCAGCTGCACCAGGAATATAACTGGTATTCGCCGCTAAGGGATTGGTAAAAGTACCAGCACCTGTCGTTACAAACCACTCTACACCTCCAGCGAACTGAAAAGTAGCACTAACCGGCACAGCAGAAGTGTCTGAACAGACTTCTAAATCGGGGCCAGCAGTGACGGTTGGTCCATCAATAAAATCAATCCGTAACGAATCTTGGTTGGAAGGACAAAAGCCATTTCCAGTAGTGGATAAAATAATCCATGTAAAGCCCGCGCTGATTTCCGCAGCTGAAGGGTCGTAACTAGCATTCAAATCTATTGTATTCGGAGTAAACACACCTCCATTTCCTACCCAAACGCCGCCTTGAGCATTATTTACCAAACCATTCAGACTAATATTCGGGTTATTAAAACAAGCGGTTGTATCCGGGCCAACATTTGCATTGGGTAACCCCTGAACAAACAACGGTTCAGTAATGGTATCATAACATCCAGCATCTGTACCTACTATTAAAGAGACATTAATATCACCAGAAGTCGAATAATTATGAGATGGATTTGGTACAGTACTAATCGGACTTCCATCACCAAAGTTCCACTGCCAAGAGTTCACAACCATATTCCCATCTACAACAGAAGATTCAGAGAAATTAACCGTATTACTGATACACACAGAATCCTGGAAGTTAATTGTTCCAGTAACTCCCCCTACGCGATATAAATAGGTTGCTGTATCCGCACATACTGTTCCGTATTGCGCAATTAACGTAATTAAATAGTCTCCTACACCTGGAAAGGTATGCGTTGGTGCAACACCAAAAACACCAGGTGATGCATCACCAAAATCCCAGTAAAAATCTTCCGCTCCAGGACTTGAAGCATTGTTCATTTGAACATCAATTCCATCACAATCAAGTATCGGTCCTATACCTGCCTCCTTTAGAGGAGGACAAACAACCACGTTGAACTGAAAATCACGAATAATAACCCCTATCTTAACCCCGTCACGGTACTCTTCACATTTAATCCCTACGATAAACTGACCTACATCCTCTGGAATTCCAGAGAGCAACCCAGTCGTTGGATCAATCACTAGCGGTGTGCCAGATACATTCAATGGGTTATTCGCAGAAAATCCAATCTCCCAAGGTACAGGTGTGAATTGTATATTATCAGGTACAGGGTTACCATTATAAGTAGGCACATTATCCTGATAAGGTGTATATAATGAATATACTAAAGAGTCCCCATCTGCATCTGTAGCTGAATGATCAAAATCAACATCTTGTCCTTGACAAACAAATACAGGAGGGAAATTTGTCCAAGAAGGCGAGGAGTTGGTCAATAAAACAGAATTATTCGGAATGTAAGTATGAAACATCTCTGTCACGTTCAGCGGATCAACGATATTCTGTACAGAACCATTTCGACAACACAACCCCCAATACAAATGATAACCATTAGTGGAAGGTGGTAAACTAATCACACTTGAAAACACAGCTTCTTCAACACAAATACCTGGATCTACAGCACATGAATCCAACGGTGGATCCAATTGAACAATACCTAATCGAGGCATCGAAAAAAAGGTAAATGCCAAACCAGCCGTTGCACCGTTTCCGTAACGAACCTCAATATCCACACTTGTAGGAAAAGCAAAGTTTCCTGGAGCACAATCTCGGTACAGCTTCAATTTCACATTATAAGAAGACCCTCCCAAATGCTCATATGTCATACTTCCACCAATAACGTGTGTAGCGGACAATTGAAATGATAATGCAACAAGGCTCAAAAGCAATAGCAAAAACTTCATATTCGTTGTTTTAAGTAGCGTTGAAATTCAACGAGCAAAGATAGATATATTTTGACTAACCACCAAACATCATCGATGATAAGTTGAATTTTTTCGATTAACAGGAATTTATATTTTTTTTTCCTTACTTTTGCGTGTTGAATTACGTCTTGAATTGAAAATCAAGGTAATCAAAAATATTTTGGACCTATGAAACAATTACTCCTCTTCTTTTTATTATTAAACACCTCTATGTTTATTATCGGACAAGTAAACGTGCAATGGGAATCGCGTTTAGACTACTCGTCGCAATCTGATTTTACACGCGGGATAGTCATTGATGCAGCAGGAAACAGCTACGTTACAGGAACAGCATTTAATGGGAGTAATTTCGACATCGTGACAGCCAAATACGACCCCGAGGGAGTGGAGCTCTGGACAAATACCTATAATGGCTCTTTCAATGGATGGGATGATGCTACGGGAATTGTACTTGATGCAAATAATGATGTTATTGTTGGCGGATTTCATCAAACAGGTTCGACAGATTATGATATTATGGCGTTAAAAATTAACGGCCTAACTGGTACTCAAACATGGCTTTACACCTATTCCGGAACCACACGGTTTGACCTTTGTAATGCAGTAGGAATCGATGGAAATAACAATGTGATTCTCGGTGGGGCGCGCGAGGCTACTGCTGCAGACCAAGACTTTGTAACCATTTCAGTATCTTCAACAGGAACCCAAAACTGGGCATCTACCTTTATTCCTTCAGGGCGGGATGTCATCAATGCCTTGACGATAGATGCGGCAAACAATGTTTACGTTACAGGGGAATCCTTTGATGCGACCAATAACCTCGATTTCTATACCATTAAA
>JALQTG010000052.1 GCA_023264075.1 Crocinitomicaceae bacterium | reverse complement strand
CAACTTAGTTTCATCCCCGGTTAAGAAATATTCTCGTTGGTAGTTCATGATGGCAGACATAGTGAAAAACAAGGTGTTTTGACGTTGTTTGATGGCATCAATGAACCATTTCGCCGAGTCTAATTTTTGCTTCACAAAAAGCATTGCTTCTTTATCCGACTTATTCAACTTTGCACCTTCTGAATAGCTTCTCAGCATTTTTTCGTAGCTACGACTTATTTTTAATTCAGGCGCATTTCGTCCGTTCAACGTGAGTTCTAGGTCTCCATCCGATTCTGTAATTTCAAAATCCGGAATAATTTGAATCATCGATTTAGAGCTTTCCTTGAGCGAACCTGCTGGTTTTGGGTTGAGACGAATAATTTCATTAATGGCCGCGCGTAGATCATCCTCTTCGATTTCGAGTTTATCAATGATTTTATCGTAATGTTTCTTAGTGAACTCTTCGAAGTAATCTTCTAAGACTTTCATTGCCGTATAGCGGGTAATGTCTCCGTTTTGTTTGCGGCGAATTTGAAGTAACAAGCATTCTTGTAAATCACGCGCTCCAATTCCGGCAGGGTCTAATTCTTGAATCGCATCCAGTACTTCTGCTAACTCTTCTTCTGAGGTAGTAATATTTTGAGAGAAGGCTAAATCATCGACGATTGCTTCTAAGTCACGTTCAAGATAACCAGCGTCATCCAAGTTTCCAATTAAATAGGAGGCGAGCAGAACCTGTTTTTCCGTCAAATCTTGCAAATTGAGCTGTCCCATGAGGCGCTCCTGAAATGAATTTCCTGAAGAAAGGGGTATAGCCCGTTCTTCATCGTCTTTTCCTTTATTATTTACACTCGTTTTATAAGCCGGCTCATCATCATCTAAATAATCATTGATGTCGAAATCTTCTCGTTCGTCCGAGTTGTCTCCGTAATCGTCATATTCTTCCGCAGAAAAGTCATCGTCGTTATCGTCTTTTCCTTCCTCTAATACTGGATTTTCCTCAATTTCTTGCTTGATGCGTTGATCCAGTTCCATGGTAGGCACTTCCAGCAACTTCATTAATTGAATTTGCTGGGGAGAAAGACGTTGGTCTAACTTCTGCGATAACGACTGCTTTAATGACATGGTTCTGTAATTACACCCTTAAAATAACTTAAAAAAAATTGAAAACACAGGGTTTTTATCTAAAATTCTGCGTTTTGTGGTGTCCGAGGAAAAGGGATCACATCGCGGATATTACTCATTCCAGTAACAAACATCACCATACGCTCAAACCCTAATCCAAATCCGGCATGCGGAACAGTGCCAAATTTACGTGTTTCCAAATACCACCAAATATGGTCTTCAGGGATGTTAAAAGCCTTGCATTTTTCAAGTAGAATATCCATACGCTCTTCGCGCTGAGAACCACCCACAATTTCACCAATTCCTGGGAACAGCACATCCATGGCAGCAACTGTTTTTCCATCGTCGTTTTGACGCATGTAAAAAGCCTTAAATGCCGCAGGATAATCGGTAATGATGACGGGCTTATTGAATTCTTTCTCCACCAAGAAGCGTTCATGTTCCGATTGCAAATCTGTTCCCCATTCAACCGGGTATTTAAACTTCTTTTTCTTGTAGGGCTTGGAGTTACGTAAAATCTCAATGGCTCTGGTATACGTGATGCGCTCGAAATTATTATTCACTACAAATTCTAAGCGCTCAATAAGCGACAATGCATTTCTTTCTGCCTCTGGCTTCGATTTTTGCTCTTCTGCGTCCCGATCATTTAAGAATTGTAGGTCGTCTTTGAAGTTGTCTAGGATATAGCGACAGATGTATTTTAGAAAATCTTCTGTCAAGTTCATGTTGTCTTCCAAGTCGTTGAAGGCCACTTCTGGTTCTACCATCCAAAACTCGGCCAAGTGGCGAGAAGTGTTTGAGTTCTCCGCTCTAAATGTTGGGCCGAATGTATACACCTGGCCTAATGCCAATGCTCCTAACTCGGCTTCTAGTTGACCCGAAACAGTGAGGTTGACTTGTTTTCCAAAAAAATCTTGTTCAAAATCGACTTCGCCCGCTTCATTTTTTGGAATATTCCCAAGATCAAAATTGGTGACGTGAAACATTTCTCCTGCTCCCTCAGCATCTGAACCTGTTAATATTGGCGTATGTAGATTAAAAAATCCGCGGTCGTTGAAAAACTTATGAATTGCAAATGAAACTCCGTGTCGAATGCGGAAAACAGCTCCAAATGTATTCGTTCTAAAACGCAAATGTGCTTGTTCGCGCAAGAAATCAAGGCTATGCTTCTTCGGCTGCATTACCGTTTTTTGAACATCATCTGGATTAGCGTCACCTAAAATCTCCAAGCTTTCTACTTGCAATTCTACTGCTTGGCCAGCACCTTGTGATTCGACCAATGTTCCCGACAAGGAAACAGAAGAAGCTGTAGTTATTCTTTTCAAAAGTTCTGAGTCTATTTGCTCAAAGTCTACAACAGCTTGCAAATTCTTTATCGTAGATCCATCATTGAGTTGGACAAAACGGTTACTTCTAAACGCCCTTACCCAACCCTTCACTACTAATTTATCTCCTACTTTGGAGGAGTTCAATACATCAATAATTCGGGTTCTTTTCATCTCGTTGAAATATGCCTGCCAAAAATAGTAAGTTCGTTGGAATAATGGGAGGACATCGAAGTTAAAAAAGTTTGAGGTCCACAGTTAGTGTTTTGCGCTTCGCGCGTTTCAGGTTGCCAGTTCCAAGTTGTGCTAAATTTTTTAACCTAACCCCGCTTCATCATCTGCGCCACATACTTCCCGATAATATCAAACTCCAAGTTCACTTTGTCTCCAACCTTAATTTTTTTGAAGTTGGTGTGCTCGTAGGTGTAGGGAATAATACACACAGAAAATAATTTTTCTTCCGATTGAACAACCGTTAAGCTTACGCCATTTACCGTGATGGAACCTTTTTGAACGGTAGATTGACTCCCATCGTGTTCGAATACAAACTCCCAGCTTCCATCTGTTGTAATCACCTCTTTACAAACCCCAGTGGTATCCACGTGACCTTGCACAATGTGTCCATCAAAACGCCCATTGGCAAGCATGCAGCGCTCTAGGTTTACAACATCACCAACGGCTAAATTCCCTAAGTTCGTTTTGCTTAATGTTTCCGCAATGGCGGTTACGGTATAGGCCTCATTGTCGACCTCCACAACAGTTAAACATACCCCGTTATGTGCTACACTTTGGTCGATTTTTAATTCGTGTGTAAAGGGAGCAGTGAAAGTAAAATGAACATTATCTCCTTCTTTTTCGGTTTTTACGAGTTTTCCAAGAACTTCTATGATGCCTGTGAACATGGGTTTAATTTTGAGTGCAAAGTTATGTGTTGCGTGCTAATCTACAACTATTAACCTATACTGATATGTATTTATTCAAGATTTCAATACCCCGAAAACTAATTTCCAGCCATTCCTTCACTTGTCCTCGATAAATTTCTATCTTGGTAGCTCAAAACAGAAAGCATGAAATACGATCGTATCGATAAGTCGCTATACATTAAAAACAGAGCGAAATTCACCCAACACATGAAGCCAAATACATTGGCGGTATTTAATTCAAACGACATTTACCCGATTAGCGGGGATTCTACAATGCCTTTTCAGCAACATAGAGATATTTTGTACTTATCTGGAGTGGACCAAGAGGAAAGTATTTTGGTGTTATTTCCAAATGCTTCTAACCCCAATCATAAAGAGGTATTGTTTTTAAAAGAAACCAGTGAATTAATCGCTATTTGGGAAGGAGAAAAACTTACCAAAGAAGCTGCTTTTGAAACTTCTGGGATAAAAACGGTGTATTGGCTCAATCAGTTCGATACGATTTTCAATCAGTTGATGGCGGAAGCAGAGGGAATTTACTTCAACACCAACGAACATTTAAGAGCAAATACAGAAGTTCAAACT
>JALQTG010000044.1 GCA_023264075.1 Crocinitomicaceae bacterium | reverse complement strand
TCCTACAATGAAGTGGTCAGTATTATTTGGATTAATCCAAATACAGTGATTGTCAACGTGTTTGTCAGATTCCCCTGTAGGTTGGAACGTTTTTCCGCCATCCTCTGAATGATGGAGCCAGGTATCCATAGAGAAGATTTTATATTTATTCAGAGGATCGCATACAATTTCTTGGTAGTAATTTCCTGATGTGCTGTGAGATGATTGTTTGCTCCACGACTCACCTTTGTTAGTGGAAAGATATGTACCACCTTTGTCGTAGCGTCCTTCTACAATAGCATAAATGAAATTAGGGTCAGCAGGAGAAACAGCAAGGCCTATTCGTCCCATATCACCTGAGGGAAGTCCATTTTCAATAGTCCTCCATGTTCTACCTCCATCTGTTGACTTGTATATTCCGCTTTCTGGGCCTCCTCCTATGTATGTGAAGACGTGTCTTCTTCTTTGATGCGCTGCTGCATAAAGAATATTTGGGTCGGTAGGATCAATTTTAATTTCTGAAATCCCAGTGTGCTTTGATATGTCTAGCGTCTTGTTCCATGTGTTGCCACCGTCGGTGGTCATGTATACACCACGGTCTCCCCCTTCAGACCATAGTGGGCCGTAGGAAGCCACCCAAACGATGTTTTCATTAGTTGGATGAATGATAATATTACCGATATGCTCGGAAGCCTTAAGGCCCATGTTTTTCCATGTTTTACCGCCGTCAAGTGATTTGTAAACACCATCTCCATAACCAATAGCTCGTTGGTTGTTGTTTTCTCCAGTTCCAAGCCAAAGCGTATTTTTGTTAGATGGCGAAACTGTAATACATGCGACAGAGTAAGCGCCGTAATTTTCAAATATGGGTTCGAACGTGATTCCGTGATTAGAGGTCTTGAATGCATTTCCAGAACCCATCGCCAAGTACCACTCATTTGTGTTGTCCGGATGGACTGCGATATCAGAAATCCTTCCAGAAGTAAAGGCTGGACCTACGTTTCGAAAAGAAAGATTAGAAATTAATTCACCATCAATTTTGCCGTTTTCTTGGGCGAAAGTGGTTAAAAGAGTTGTTGCGACAAAGAAGAAAAGAATAGTATATTTCATGCTATTTAGTTAGAATAGCTCGAATATAATCAAAAGATTTGAAGTTGGAGTGAACAATGCAGCTGAGTCTGTGAAGTACAAAAAAAAGTGCTTCCCCTAGGAGAACCACTTTTTATATTACTAAGTTGAAGATTACTTACTTTTTTCAAGACGCGTCCATGTATCAGTTCTACCAATCATAGATACACCGATGTATCCGCGAACGTCTAATGTATTTTTATCCGTCATTTTAATGGTGCAGCTGTATAAGCTTCCGTTCTCTGGGTCATAAATAGTACCATTTTCCCACGTCTTCTTTCCAACATATTCAAAGTCTTTTAAGATTTTATAACCTAAAAGAGGAGTGTCGTGCATTTTCGCATCAGGATTGTTGCGGTCTGTTTTCTTTTCTCCTTGTTCATTCAATGGTTCTTTTAACCAAACAATCTTTCCGAAATATTTCGTTCCAACTTTAGTGATTTTTACTTTTGCTTTTCCGTGACTTGGAGACCAAATACCTACTAAAGCATCTCCTTCTTCTTGTTGTACTGTGCGATTATCAGTAGTGAATGCCAATAAAAAGAGCGCACTGAACGCGAACATTAACCCAGCAAATTTATTCTTTTTCATAGTGTTTGTTTTTTTGTTTACGGCCTATATCATTTCAAAATGCATGCCATGTTTATTTTTATTTTTCTGAAGATTCAACATTTAACGTGAATTCACCTGTTATCGTAAAAGCAGATTCTAGGTCCTTCGTTAAGTTTCCTGAAATATGCAGAAAAAACTCACTTACTTCATTGAATTTTTCGATTTTCGCTTCTTCTAACCCTTCAATAATTACCGATTTTCCATCTGGAGAAGTGTTCATGACTCCAATAACGAGCATTTCTGTGTTTTCGCTTGAAACTTCAACTTTCAAATTTTCAAATACATTGAACCCTTCTTCATTCGTTGTATTCAAAGTAATCGATTTAAGTCGCATTCCGCCCACAGATTCTTTCGTGAATCCATATTCTTCAGGGTTGAATGCTATAGTCGTTATCGCTTCATTCGGTCCTTCAAAAAGCATTTCCTCTCCTCCTTCAAGAGCTACTTCGAAAGAAACAGGTCCATATTCTTTGACTTCGTACGAAGTACAGCTTCCTAGTGCAAAAATCGCCGCACAAAGCGTCACCAAATAAATTCGTTTCATTTTAATATCTTGTTAGTTTATTATGTATACATACAAAACTAGAAAAAAATCTCACTTTGGCAACTGCCGTAGTAGATTATTTTTCAGTTGCTTGCCGAATATGTCAATTCCAACACAGTTCACTTATCGCCAAGTTTTCGGTGCATAGCTTTTTAGCTAATAATATTCGATTCTCTTCCGAAACGCTTGTATGATAGTGCTATTGATAGTACTGCAAAAGCAGTCATTACGAGAAAAGTTAAAATTAAGAGATCTATTCCTAGAGTATCGGCAACTAATTCTTTCGATGCTAAAACGATATTAACGATTGGAATTAAAGCGGTCGCATAGGTGAGCTCAATCCCAGGTATAAATCCGACCATCGCGGGCAGAATAATCATGAAATTTACTGGAGTCAAAATACTTTGAGCTTCTTTAAATGATTTGGCACTAATTGTAATTGGAATCATGATTCCTGCAAAGAAGATAGTCAGTGGAATAAGGAGCAAAAACAATAAAAGAATGAATTTTATGCTCAATATGCTATTCACTGCTTCTACTATTTTGGGATTGTCTATGAATTCAAACATCTCTAGTGAAAGGAATAGTCCTATAATGGCGAAACTGGCGCCTGAAATTCCAGAAAGTACTACAACGAACATTTTACCAACAAGGATCTTCCACCGTGCAACGGGTGCAGTAAGAAGTGTTTCGAGTGTCTTTCGTTCTTTTTCCCCGGTAAATAAGTCGATCGCAGGATAGAGACAGCCAATAAACCCAAATATGATAAATAAATAAGGAATAAATCCTCCGACGTATTTCCCGAGCATTTCTTTGGTCGATGATAAATTTGTATAATGAATGGAGAAAGGAACCAGTTTGGTTGGATTTAAATCAAGCGCGGCATATCGTTTGTTTTGAAGTACCGATTCAATGTGCTGTGCGAAGAATTCTGCACGTTGTCTAGCGCCCAAGTTCGTCTCCTTGAAATAGATGGTTAGATCACTGGTATTAAGGTCGGCTTGATCTTGGTCAAAGCTCGAAGGAATAGCAATGGCAATTTGTGCCGAATCAGTGAGGATAAGTTGTGAGGCATCTTCTTCGAGGGAATAAAAGTCGAGTTCTTTCGGTCCTAATGAATCGGGAATAGACATGAGTTCACGAACGAATTCAT
>JALQTG010000297.1 GCA_023264075.1 Crocinitomicaceae bacterium | reverse complement strand
AAAAGCCTCCGCGAGGAGGAGGCCAACGAAGTAAAGTTCGAGTTTGTGCGCGGCGCATGTTTGGCGCTGGACACCTTGGACGAATTGCCCGCAGCCTTTCACTTGGCGATCTGGGCGAAGTTGACGCAATATTTGGGTTTTGGACCCGAGGTTAAGACGGTCATGGGGGACCAATTCTTTGATCTCCAAGATGGAGCGTTTCTGTCCGAGCCGTCGCTCTTGCATCCGTATTTAGATGCCCCAACTAGTGAGTATTTGCGTGAAGCTCTGCGTTGGGATTTCGAGGGTACGCTACATATTCCAAAGGCTGGACGCCGGTCGTTATTAGAAGGATTGGAGCGATTCATGAACATCCATCTCGACGGTTTTGGGACTTTCAAAAGCTTGGAGGTCCTAAGTGAGCTGTTTGCCTAGGGGTCAGAAAAGTGCAGAAAAATGTGGTTTTTGGCCAATTTTCACTCGAATTAGGCCTAAAACATGACAAAATTGGACCAAAATCAGCCAAAAGTAGGAAAACCCCTTCGTTTTTATGACGACATGACAATCTTTTAGGCTTGGACTAGTTTTTGTTACCTTACTAGCAGTAACTAATTATACTAAAACATGAACACAAATTTTCCAAAATGGCTGATTCCAGCTTTTGGTATTATCCTCTTCGTCCTGCTATTTTCATCACGTTTGTTCGTGAAAATTGATGCTGGGGAGGCGGGTGTACAATATGATCTATTCTCAGGTCTAAACGTCGAAAAAGTATATGATCAAGGGTTGAAAATTATTGCACCTTGGAATAGAATGTACATATACAGTACACGTATCCAGGAGGATCGTTCGGTTATGGAGGTGCTGAGTGCCAATGGTTTGACCATTCGCGCCGAATTATCCTATCGATACAGACCCATTGAACAAAATATAGGGTACCTCCACAATGAAGTAGGAGACAACTACCATGAGCGCATCGTAATTCCAGAAATTCGATCTGCTACTCGTGAAGTTATTGGGAAATACTTACCTGAAGAATTGTACAGCTCAAAGCGAGATAGTATTCAAACTGAGATTTTTGATCTTGCAGCCTCTCGTATTAAGGAGAAATACATCGAACTCGACGCGGTATTGATTAGAGATGTGGGTCTACCAGATAAATTGAAGCAAGCCATTGAGCGTAAGCTGGAACAGGAACAAGTAGCACTCGAATACGAGTTCCGTTTAACACGCGCATCAAAAGAGGCTGAGCGTCAAAGAATCGAGGCAGAAGGTAAAGCTGCTGCGAACAGAATTCTGAGCCAATCATTAACCGACAAAGTTTTGAAGGATAAGGGTATTGAAGCTACCATACGTCTTTCGGAAAGTGCGAATAGTAAAGTTATTGTTGTGGGTGGTAGCGATGGTTTACCATTGATTTTAGGCAATAATTAGTCTCATTAGAGGCATAAAATTTTTAAAGGGCGGCCAATTAATGGTCGCCTTTTTTTATATTCGAAAACCCCTTGACCGGCAGTCGATTAACTCAATTGCATTATGGAACTACATGTTGCACTCGCTCCGGACTCTCTGCTCTACTGGTTTGGTTGGGCAGTTTCATTGTTGATTATCCTTTTCCCGATTTGGTTCGGACGAAATCTTAGTATCCAAGGAAGACGCGCCTTCGAAAGAGGATGGGCTGTTGTGTTGATTCTCGCTTATGCCGCTATGACAACCTTATCGGTGAGCCGCGGAGAATTCACGTGGGGTGGGAGTTTACCCATTCATATGTGTGGCTTTTCAAGGTTGTTATTGATCGCCTATTTCTTTTTCGGTAAAAAATGGATGGGAGAATTGGTGACTTTTACAGGGATAGCAGGGGGACTGCAAAGCTTGCTGACTCCAGAGTTTACGCATGGTATTAATGCCATTTATGTATTGGACTACTATGTGAATCATGCATCAATTATCGCTATCGGATTCTATATCATTTACGTAAACCAAGAGCCGCTTCAAAAAGGAGCATGGTTGAGGAACTTTGGACGAGTACAGCTCCTGGCGGTTGTCGCTTTGGTTTTAAATTTGATCACAGGAGGGAATTATATGTATTTGATGGAGCCTCCAATTGTAGATAACCCCTTGGTCATAACAAGCGAATCCTTCCCATACATGCACGTTGTGTTCTTTGAACTGTTCGCCGCGTTGAACTTCCTGCTCATTGAGGTGGTGCTGCGTCGCATTCGTGTGCGCAACTCTATCGGTGTCCGAGTCGTTTAGCATTT
>JALQTG010000279.1 GCA_023264075.1 Crocinitomicaceae bacterium | reverse complement strand
AACTCAATACCTTGACCAATTCGGTTAGGTCCAGAACCTAAAACGATAATCTTCTTTTTATCGGTTACTACACTTTCGTTCTCTTCATCGAAGGTAGAATAATAATAAGGAGTTTGTGCTTCAAATTCCGCAGCACAAGTGTCTACCAATTTATACACACGTTTAATACCTAAGTCATTACGCTTAGTATATACCTGAGACTCTAAACATTTCAGCAAATGAGCAATTTGACGGTCAGCGTATCCCTTTTGCTTTGCTTCAAACAATAGATCCTTGCTAATCGTATCAATAGTAAATGTCTCGATTTTACGCTCTAATTTGATCAACTCTTCGATTTGTTTCAAGAACCAGATATCAATCTTCGTTTTTTCAAAGATGCGTTTAAAGGGAATACCTAATTTAATGGCATCATAGACATGGAACAAACGATTCCAGCTCGGGAATTCCAAGCTATGCAAAATCACGTCTTGATTTTTCACCTCTTTTCCATCTGCACCTAGACCATTTCTACCAATCTCAAGTGATTGACAGGCTTTCTGCAGTGCTTCTTGGAAGGTCCGTCCAATTCCCATCACCTCACCTACAGACTTCATTTGAAGACCTAACTGGCGATCAGCCCCAGGGAATTTATCAAAATTCCAACGCGGTATTTTGACAATCACATAGTCCAGTGTAGGCTCAAATAAAGCGCTGGTAGTTTTGGTAATTTGATTTTTTAATTCATCTAAATTATAACCGATAGCCAGTTTTGCAGCAATCTTAGCAATTGGATAACCTGTTGCTTTGGAAGCCAAGGCGGAAGAACGGGAAACACGCGGGTTAATTTCTATTGCAATAATTTCTTCCGCATCATCCGGAGAAACCGCAAACTGCACATTACAACCTCCTGCAAAATTTCCAATGGCACGCATCATTTTAATCGCCATGTCTCGCATACGCTGAAAGGTAGTATCTGATAATGTCATAGCTGGGGCGACAGTTATTGAATCTCCCGTATGAATTCCCATTGGATCAAAATTTTCAATGGAACAGATAATTACCACATTGTCATTGTTGTCGCGTAGCAACTCCAATTCGTACTCTTTCCAGCCCATCACAGCCTTATCAATCATCACCTCATGAATAGGTGAAATATGTAGTCCCGTATTAAGAAGGTTATCAAATTCTTTTTCAGTGTAAACTACAGCTGCTCCAGCTCCCCCTAGGGTATATGAAGCGCGAATGCATAAAGGAAAACCAAATTCTTGAGCAATGCTCTTTCCTTCAAGAAAAGATTTCGCCGTTTTTTGAGGCGCCATTCCAATGCCTAGTTCACCCATTAAATTTCTAAAGGCTTCACGATTCTCAGTGATTTCGATTGCATCGATATCTACACCAATCATTTCTACCCCATACTCTTCCCATATACCTAGTTCTTGACATTTGATAGCTAAGTTCAGCGCCGTTTGACCACCCATTGTTGGCAATACAGCATCTATCTTGTGATTATTCAAGATTTCAATGATACTTTCCGGTTCTAGTGGCTTTAAATAAACATTATCTGCGACCACTTTATCCGTCATAATGGTTGCCGGATTTGAATTAATCAAGGTCACTTCAATACCTTCCTCTCGTAATGATCTAGATGCTTGCGAACCTGCATAATCAAATTCACATGCTTGACCAATTACAATCGGACCACTTCCAATTATTAATATCGACTTAATCTTTTCATTTCTAGGCATCCTGAATCAATTTTATGACTTATTAAAAAAGCCGCGTTCAAATTGGAGGCAAATGTAATTCAAAATTAGTACTTTTATAGGCGTGCATAATATTTTTTCAACGGTGAAAGACGAATACTTTTTTGTTGAATACAAGGATTTACGATTATCCTATATGGTATTTGGAACGGGGGATGAAACCGTTGTTGCCATGCATGGCCATGGTAAGCATTCGCTAGACTTTGATTTTCTAGGGGATGCATCAAAACGAGTTATTTCTATCAACCTCTTCCTTCATGGAGAATCCACTTTCTCCGACGATCGTTTGAACCGCAACCTAATCGCAATTGAGGATGTTGAAAAATTGTTAGAAAAATTATTAATCCAAGAAAAAATCTCTCATTTTCACTTTGTCGCTTACAGTCAAGGAGGACGATTTGTTCTTTCTGTTCTCCCCTATTTCATTCAACGAGTTTTGTCGGTTCAATTATTAGCTCCAGATGGTCTTAATGACACCAATTTTTATTCTTGGTCTCAACGGAGATGGTGGGCGCGCAGACTCTTTAAACGATGGACCGAAAAACCACATGAGCTATTGACAGTAGCTTCTGCTTTGGCAAAAGTAAACGTGATTCACCCAAAAATTGTCGACTTCTTAAAGTTCTATACGGGCGACCATCAAAAATTTAAGCGCGCCTTTCACACATGGTCCGCATTTCGAAATTTGAGACCTAAGCCTAAACGAATTCGAGAAGCGCTCAACGGACATCCTATTCCCTTTCGTTTAATCATTGGTGAATTTGACCGAATCATTACAAAAAAAAGTGCTGAACGTTTTTTATCTAAAATTGGTCAACCGGCAGCGCTAATCGTAATTCCAGCTGGGCACGATTTCTTCCGGGAAGATGTTATTGAAATGGTTAAAGAGACTCTTCATTTTTAGAGGTTCAATTGGTTTAAGGTTACAGGTTTCAGGTTCGAAAGTTTTCTTGTGAATATTGACATTAGTAAGGAATAGATTCAAAATCTCCATTCGTTATTCTCAACGTATCTACCACTAACGAGTCTGAAAAATAACCCACCAACTTGGCCTCAAAAAAACCCGAAAGTCGTCTATTGGTAGTGTCGATATCGGCTAAAACCACCAATCCCTCATGCAAGTAATCATAGGCTTTTCCATTCATCGTAGCCTCTGAGAAAGAGGCTTCTATAGTGTACGCACCCGGAACTGTTCCGTTTCCAAGATTTAGACTTATGGCCAGTGTATCATTAGAAAAATTCAGAATCCAACTTGGAGCGTCAACTAAGGTACGTTGTGAAAATTGCATCGATACCCCGTTTATCGTGGCGAGGAAAAACTCCGATACCCCATTTCCTGAGGTACATGGAGGACAAACTCCTCCACAATCAACGTTCACCTCACCATCGGACAACACACCATCGAAGCAGCTTCCATCTTCTTCTTTAGCGCATGATAACAGCGAAACAATCAAACATATACACCAACCTACTCGTTTCATTCGTTGAATTTGACGCAAGATAGCTACTTTTGTAAAAAATCACAAAACTGTCAAAAGAATCTACATACCGAACATTACGTGATCAAAGCGAAGGACTTTACAAAGAGAAAGGATCAAAGTTCATTGGTATTGCAGCACCTTGTTATTCTGAAGAGGAAGGAAAAGAATTGCTGGAACGATGGAAAAATGAGCACCATCAGGCGAGACATTTGTGCTACGCGTACTGTTTTGGTGTGGACAAAGCGGAGTATCGGGCAAATGATGATGGAGAACCCAACAACAGTGCTGGAGCTCCTATACTGGGACAGATTCACTCTTTTGAACTCACCAACGTATTGATTGGAGTCGTGCGCTACTATGGAGGGACCAAACTAGGTGTAGGTGGACTTATTAACGCATACCGCACAGCTGCAAAAGAAGCCATTGAAAGTGGTACAATCATTATCCGCGAATTGCGACAATTTCTTCAACTCACCTTCAATTATGAAGACATGCCGCATGTTATGAATAGCGTTAAACAGCCTTTTGTTGAAATCATTCATCAAGACTTTGGGTTTCACTGTGAAATTAAGGTTAATGTTGCATTGGAAAACTTGGTGCCGCTACTTGATCAATTGCAGGCATTTAGTAGTTTGAAATCAATAGATCTTGGAATAAAATAATGGAATTATTAAAACAACTTATTGCCGTTCGCGGTGCCTCAGGAGACGAGTCTGCCATAAAATCCTTCATTTTAAATCATATTGAATCGGCCAAAAAAGAATGGACTGTTCAACCAGAAATCATCCACGGAGAAGAGTTCCAAGATGCCATTATTCTTGTCTTTGGCAAACCGAGAACAGCCATTTTTGCGCACATCGACACCATTGGATTCACTGTAGGATATGGAAAAGACCTCATAAAAATCGGAGGACCTAAAACTATGGATGGGATCGAACTCGTAGGAAAAGATAGTCGGGGCGAAATTGAAACAGAGCTGATGGTAATTGACGAAGAAAACGAACGTCATTTACAATACATATATGATCGAGAATTGGATCGAGGGACAATACTCACTTTTAAGCCTGATTTTAGAATTAATGACACCTATGTTCAAAGCCCTTATTTAGATAATCGACTGGGGGTTTGGAACGCGCTGGAAGTAGCAAAAACATTAACAAATGGCATTATCGTATTTTCCACATATGAAGAACACGGTGGAGGTACCGTTGGGTACTTGGGAAGATATATTTTTGAGCGATACGGTGTCCGTCAAGCGCTTATTTCTGATATCACGTGGGTAACTGAAGGCGTAAAACATGGCGCAGGCGTTGCTATTAGCATGCGTGACAGCGGTATTCCGAGACGTTCCTACCTCAATCGAATCATTGAAATTGCTCGAAATACAAACATACCATTTCAATTGGAAGTTGAATCTGCGGGTGGAAGTGATGGGACGGCTCTACAGCGGTCGGATGTTGCTTTTGACTGGTGTTTTATTGGTGCTCCAGAGGATCACGTCCATACGCCAGATGAAAAAGTTTTTCTGAACGACATAAAAAGTATGGTCAATTTATATCAAGTCCTTATGGATCAGTTATAAGCTTCTCCTGCAACCATAATTATACCATTCACGCTTGGCCATTTATTTCAGGCGAAATTTTATGTTCCATTTATTCTTCTTATATTGATTCAAATTTTTTAATGTGCAGGCTACTTTACACATTTCACGTTTCATAATCTTACTCCTGATAATAGGAGTTTGTGTTGGTTGTGGAGATAAATCGAAGCAAGAGCATGTTGCCGTTGAAATTGCTGAAACTCCGCGAGATCTTTCGGAGATTATTCGCGACAAAAAATTAACTGTACTCGTTGAAAATAGTACCATTTCATATTTCATTTACCGCGGTCAGCCGATGGGACTCGAGTATGAGATTCTGCATCGATTTGCGAAGGAAATTGGGGTGCAATTAGAGATGAAAATCGTAAAAAACCTGGATGATATGATTCCTATGTTGCTCCGCGAGGAAGGCGATCTTATATCTTGTAATTACACCGTAACAAAGGAGCGCATGAAAGAAATTGATTTCAGTGAACCTTACATGCGTACGCCTCAGGTCCTTGTGCAACGTAAACCAGAGGATTGGGAAACGCAAAAAGAAAAGGATTGGAAACAAGATGTACTCACTGACCCCGAAGATCTTGCACGCAAAGAAATTCATGTTTGGGGAAATTCCAGCTATTATAAACGTTTGGAGCACCTCCAAGAGGAGCTTGGCGACACCATCTATACCAAAGCAATTGACGGAGATGTAATTCCAGAGGAAATTATCGAATGGGTATCCACTGGAATTATCGATTACACCATCACTGATAAAAATGTGGCACAAATCAATCAAGCGTTCTTTCCGAATATAGACATTGATTTAGAGTTAAGTATATCTCAAAAAATTGCGTTCGGACTACGAAAAAAGTCGCCAGCACTGCAAGACCGGTTGGACGCATGGCTCGTTGATTTCATGAAGACGCCAACCTATCGTTATATTCTGCACAAGTATTTAAATATGAAATCCTTTTCAGAGAAGTCGCAAGATGAATTTTCTTCTCTTGGAGGAGGAAAAATATCCAAATATGACAAGGAAATTCAACAAGTTGCAGCAGAATACAACTTTGATTGGCGCTTGTTCTCAGCAATTGTCTATCAAGAATCCAAATTCAAAGATGGACTTGAATCATGGGCTGGAGCTTATGGACTCATGCAGTTCATGCCTAGCGTTGGACCAGTATATGGTGTTTATCCAGACTCTCCTCCTATCGTTCAACTGCGTGGAGGAATGAAGAAAATTCAGCGCAACTATAATGACTGGAAAGAAATTCCGGA
>JALQTG010000245.1 GCA_023264075.1 Crocinitomicaceae bacterium | reverse complement strand
GGAACCATCGCCTAAATTCTCGGCATGGGATAAGCCGCGTTGATACATTACTTCATCTGCTCCATTCATCATGAAGATGAAACAAATCAATATGATTTCTGCGATTAAGATTAGGTTACCATCTAACTTCGGCCATCCTGTCATTTCGTTCATGGTGAAACGCGGGATTTTCAACAAGTTTCTTCGCGCTAAAAAGGCAAACGTCGCGATAAATGCCAGAATAGATAGAATCTCAATGAAGGAAATCATAAAAGTGTAGAACCCACCTAAAGAACCTCTAAACATACGATGCTGTCCGGTTAAACCGTCTGCGAAAATTTCAATTAATTCTATCTGTGTAATGACAAAAGCAGCATACAACATCAAGTGTAATACAGCAGGAATTGGACGTTTGAACATCTTTTTCTGGCCCAGTGCCACTAATGCCATCGTCTTAAAACGTTCGCTTTTGTTGTCCGTTCGATCAACGTCACGCCCCAACAATATGTTGGCACGAATTCTTCCTATGTTCATTGTAAAAGCTCCGATTCCAACGAGCAACAACACAGAAAATACGATTATAGCTACCATATCAATTTATTTGTTTGGAATTGTATCCAAGATAGATTTCAACTTTTTCTCCTCTTGATTTGTAAGCGGCACACCTTTCGTTTTTGCTCCAAAAACTGACATATGGATGTAACGTTCTGGATGTATTTTGATGTCTTCAACAAGTTCTTGTAGGCGTTGGTTCGTTTGGTTGAGTTCATTATAGAGCTGTTCATCATCCAATAATTTACCCAACGTACCTTCTCCTTGGGAGGCCTTTTCCAGCATCGAGTTCAGCGTTTTCATCGTCGTTGTGGCATCCGCAATGGCTCCTTTAAAGTCTGCAGTCAGCAGTGAATCAGATATTTGCGAAACATTCCCTACAATCTTCTGAATTTCTTGTTCAGTCTGCTTGAAACTAACAGTAATGTCTTCAACGTTGTCGAAAATGCGGCTAAACTTTCCTTTTTGCTCACCGATTAAATTGTCCAAATTGTAGGCTACGCGACCAAAACGAGAGATGGCAATCTTTACTTCATTTAAACTTTCATCCATTGTGTAAGCCGCAGAGGTATCCCAAAATGTATTGATAGAAGCAACGATGTTTTCCACAGAAACCAACAAGTCTTCTACTTTTCGTTTCAGCGGCATTAATTCACTTTCGATTTGTTCTGTAATTTCCTGAGAAACGGAACCTAGCAACGTGTCCCCTATTCGGTGAAAGCCATTTTCAGCAACGAAATTCTGATTGATTTGAATTCCGGTAGAAATGAACGACGGAACAATTTCAATTCCCGATCCAATGGCGAGCTTCAAGTCTGGAGATTGAACACTGAACTTCACCAAAACACGCTTATTTGGATCTGTAAACGTATTTGGATTCACCAATTTTACGTCCAACACCTTTCCTATCTCGACGCCATTGAGCGTTACAGAGCTGGATGGAACCAATGCTCCTGAAGTCGGGAAATAAGCGTAATAAATGTCATCTCCACCAAAAAAGCTATTCCCTTTTAAGTAGTTGACACCGAAAATGAGTAGTGCTGTTGATAAGATAACAACTAAACCAGTTTTAAATTCTTTAGAGACTTTCAAATCGTGTTGTTTTAGGATGCTAAAATAATAGTATTTGTTGAAATAGAGGTTATAAATTTAGAGTTTAGAGTTTAGAATTTAGAGTTGAGAAATTAGGGTTTTGCATTCTAAGTAGTGAGTTCTAAATTCTAAATTCATTTCAACGCCTCCTCCATGGATATTCGTTCACCGGCTCGAAACGCCACCACGAAGGCGTATTGAAATCCTTTTTCCCGAAGTTCACCTTGTAGTTGTTTGGCTCCCTGTAAATCATTTTCAAAACTACCAGCAGTATATTTATACAATCCATCCTGCTTGTATTCATCTACTTTCACCCCCTTGAAGCGGGCATCAGTAAATGGGATCTTCTCACGCGCTGTTTCGATTTGCACTTTGAAATAAACTGATTTGGGATTATTCGGTTCTGGAGTCACAGGCTTAGAAGATGTTTTATCCGCTTTCTCCATCACTTCTTGATAGCCTTTTCCATCTACCAACAACTCATTTACTCCTTCAATTTCACTTTTGTATTCTTGGAACGCTTTAAAAATAGAATTGGCCATCTTATGCTGATTGACCGTGTCCTTCAAAAACTTTTCCTCTTCGATATTGGTTAAAAAACCAAGTTCAATCAACACACTGGGCATGGTCGTTTTGTAGAGTACAAGAAATCCGGCCTGTTTCACACCACGGTCGTAACGCCCAATACTTTTAAATTGCTTTTGAACTTTTGAAGCGAAATTGATACTTTGATCAAGGAACACCGCTAACTGCAATTGACGTGCGATTATGGCATCAGGAGACAAATCAAAATCTTTATACTTGGATGGATCATCTTCGAAATGAATGATACTATTTTCCCGCTCCGCCACTTTCTGTTGGCTTTCTGTCCTGTGCAAACCCAATACATAGGTTTCTGCTCCGTGCGCAGAAGGACTCGCTGAATTCGCATGAATACAAATAAATAAATCTGCGTTATTCTTGTTCGCTATCTGCGCGCGCTCATCCAATTCCACAAAAACATCTGTCTTTCGTGTATAGACCACCTTGATGTGAGGGTATTTTTTCTCAATGTAACTTCCGAGCTTCAAGCCAATTGAAAGGCAGACTTCTTTTTCTTTGGCGTGTTTCCCATTACATCCTGGATCCTTCCCACCATGTCCTGGGTCAATAACTACCGTTTTTATGCCGGCAGACAGTAATTCATCGAGTTCACCTTGAGCGGAAGCCCCAGAAATGAAGAGCCCCAAACTCAAAATAAAAACTGTTCTGTAAATAAATGCTACCACAACAATGTAATTTTTTAGTTTTGCAGCCGTTAACAGCGTGCATGACAAAATTAAGTCAACAACCTTGAGCAAATTATATTCCATAAAGTATTTTATCTTCCTTGGATTGTTAATAATTCAATTATTTGAAGGAAGTTACGCTCAAGAAGTGGCTGATAGTGTTCAGAAACCCCGCATTGTTCGACAAGAAAATATATTGGACGGCCCTGCAACTTATTCTTGTCGCGATTCCATCTATGCGGATTTACAGGGAAAAGTCATCATGCTTTTCGGTGAAGCCGAACTCGAGTTTGAAGGCATTAAATTAACTGCCGATTACCTCGAAATGGATCTAGAAAAAAAGGAAGTCTACGCTGTTTATACCCTCGATGAGCACGGAAACCGTGTGGGAATACCGAAATTCGAAGAAGGAAGAGAGTCGTTTACAGCAGCAGCCATTCGGTACAATTTTGAAACCCAAAAAGGCTACATCGAAGAATTGCGAACCCAACAGGAAGAGAACTATTTGTACATGGGCGTGGCTAAACGTCAAAAAACGGGACATGTGCATTTTAAAGAAGGACGATTTACCACCTGTGATTTAGACTACCCCCATTTTCATTTCCAATTGTCGAAAGCGGTCATGGTTCCGAACGAACGTATCGTTACAGGACCCATGAATTTATGGGTGATGGGGGTTCCAACGCCGCTTGGATTGCCTTACAGCTTTATTCCAACTAAAGAGCGCGAAACCTCTGGTTTACTGTTTCCTAACTTTGTGCCAGCCTCTCAGTTCGGTTTTGGTTTTCAAGACTTAGGTTACTACTTCCCGATTGAGAAATCCGATAGAATTCAAACTACTGTATACGGCACCCTTTATTCTCAGGGAACGTTTGAAGTAAGGAATGTAACAGACTATAAAGTGAAGTATAAGTTTACTGGTCAAACCAACATACGTTATTCCTCGTTTCGTCAGCCATTTCCAGCAGATACAGTCCGAACAAGTAAAGTGGGTATACA
>JALQTG010000192.1 GCA_023264075.1 Crocinitomicaceae bacterium | reverse complement strand
AGGAGAATTATTTGCTAAGGATGCACTTGAAAGAACAGAATCTTGCGGAGGTCATTTTAGAGAAGAATCTCAATCTAAAGAAGGAGAGGCTTTAAGAGATGATAAAAATTTCACATTTGTATCTGCATGGGAGAGCAATGGTTCTCCATCAAATTCAATTTTACACAAAGAAATATTGAATTATGAAAATATTGAATTAAAAACCAGATCTTACAAGTAATATGAGACTAAAACTTAAAATTTGGCGTCAAAAAAACTCTCAAGAAAAAGGAGAAATGGTAAGTTATAACATTGAAGATATTTCTCCAGATATGTCTTTTTTGGAAATGATGGATGTTTTAAACGAGCAACTAACTTTAAAAGGAGTTGACCCTGTTGCCTTTGATCACGATTGCAGAGAGGGGATATGTGGTTCTTGTTCGATGTTCATTAATGGAGAGGCTCATGGTCCAGATCGATTAGTAACTACATGTCAATTACACATGAGAAAATTTAAAGATGGTGATACCATTTACATTGAACCATTTAGAGCCAAAGCATTTCCTATTATAAAAGACTTGGTTGTTGATAGAGGAGCGTTTGACCGCATTCAACATGCAGGTGGTTTCGTGTCTGTCAATACGTCTGGTAATACACAAGATGCGAACTCTATTCCAATTCCGAAGGCTGATGCGGATTTAGCGTTTGACGCGGCTACTTGTATCGGTTGCGGAGCTTGTGTAGCGACATGTAAGAACAGTTCAGCGATGTTGTACGTTTCAGCGAAGGTTTCACAATTTGCTTTACTACCGCAAGGACAAGTGGAAGCAAAAGACCGTGTGTTGAACATGGTGAAGCAAATGGATGCTGAAGGATTTGGTAACTGTACCAATACTGGAGCGTGTGAAGTGGAATGTCCAAAAGGAATCTCCTTAGACAATATTGCACGTATGAACCGTGAGTTCAGTAAGGCAATATTGGACGGAAGAGAAAAGTAATTATATTTTTTTGCTTGGAAAGGGAGTGATGAGCTCCCTTTTTTTGTTTTTAAGCAATTCACTTCGTATGCCAATCCGCACAACAGCGTTGAAAGCATCACCACACGAAAGCCTTTTTAATCGCATAACTTGAAAGAGAGAAGCGCTTATTCTTCAGTTGCTGAGGATGAATTAACTAAAGACAGTTGGAATGCGCAGAAAGAAGACCGCAATAACAGCTTGTTTGCAGTAGAATTGATTATTCTCGTATTGCTTGCGTTCCTGTTACTTCCTTTGACAGTGTACTTAAGCGAGGGAAGTTGGAATACTAGTTGCTGGATAAGTTTATTACTAACGATTTTATTCTGGATTCCAGGAATAATATTCGCGTTATATGTAGACCTTGTAGGTAGATGAGAAACTAAGAAAGTTGAAAGTCGTAAGGGGTTCCTTAAGGACTTTCTGTGTTTAATGTAAGCTTACTTTAGAGCCTACACACTACTTCTCCTTGCTCCGGTTCTTGAAGTAGGGCATCCAATAGAACAGCTACTTCCTTAGGGCTTCTCAACTCTCCCTCTTCTTTCATGCGCTTGAAATTGGTAACTTCTGTAAAGTCCTCAGGTGAAGTCGAACGAATAACCACCTGCATTTGAGTATCAACCACGCCAGGAGCCACACTATAGATTTTCGTTGAAAGTCCGAGCTCCATGAATTCGATTTTTAGCGTTTCGCTATACAAATCAATGGCTGCTTTTGATGCGCAATAAGCTGCCCAGCTTGGAATAGGGCGCTTAGCGGCTCCAGAACTTATATTGACAATCGTTTCAATTCTTGAAGGAACAATTTGTTGGAAAAGCATCGTGATGAGCACTTGTGGGGCCAAAATGTTGATGTTCGCTAATTCTCGATAATGAAGTGCAGAAAGATTCGGGAAATGTTTAATCTCTCCGATAGTTCCTGCGTTATTAATCAAGACGATTGCACTATCACTACCAAGTTTCTCGCGAAAATCGATTTGCTCAAGCTGGTAAGGGTCACTTAAGTCACAACTGACAAAACTAAATTTAGGGTGTTCGAGGGTATTACTTCGCGAAATACCGATTACATGGTGACCTTGTGCTAGGTAGTATTCGACACATGCTTTTCCTATTCCGGATGAACTTCCAGTAATTATGAACGTCTTGTTACTCATTAATGTCGATGAAACGTTGCACATGCTTCGCGGTTCCAAACACCAGCAGCGTATCTCTTGATTCTATAATCGTATCACCGTTTGGAACGCCGATGACATGTTGCTCAACATTGTACTGACCTTTCTTCTTGATGTCGTATTCACGTTTCATGGTGACTAACGTCAATTGGTATTTATTTCTGAAATCTACGTCATCAATCGTTCTATTCAAAATCCCTTTTGGAGGTTTGATTTCCGCGATTTCATAGTCGTCCGGAAGCTGCAAGAAGGAGAGGATACTTGGATTAATCAGTTTTTCTCGCACAACAAAGGCAACCTCGTCTTCAGGGGTCAAGATTTCTTTAATCCCGATTTTTTCAAGAATCAATTTTTGTTGACTTCCGCTGGCACGAGCAATGATACGTTTCACGCCTAAGTCTAGTAAGTGAACACACGTGAGAATAGTGGCTTCAAAATTTTCTCCAATCGCTACGACTACGGCATCCATGTCGGCAATGTTCTGGTTCGCTAATGCCTTCGGATCAGTGGTATCCATTGTAACGGCAAACGACACATCGTCTTTGATGTTTTCAATTTTGTCTTCCGAATTATCGAACGCAAATACTTGAGCTCCTTTTTCGGATAGTCGTTTGGCAATGGTAGCACCATATTTACCTACTCCTATTACTGCGAACTTACTATAAATCATATTTTCTTAAATTATGCTAATGCGTGTTGTAAATCATGAATAAGGTCCTCACTATCTTCAACGCCAACACTTAGGCGAATGAGAGAGTCAACGATGCCTGCTTTTTCGCGTTCTTCTTTGGGAATCGACCCGTGGGTCATCGTGGCTGGGTGGCAAAGCAATGATTCTACGCCACCTAACGATTCCGCCAGTGCAAAAATCCTAAATTTCTTTAATAAGGTATGAGTTTCTGTTAAACTATTTCCCACCAAGGAGAAAGAAATCATTCCACCAAATCCGCGCATTTGACGTTTCGCAACGGCGTGATTGGGATGTGTATGAAATCCAGGCCAATAGACCTTGTCAACCTTGGGGTGATCTTTTAGCCATTGCGCAACCCGAATACCATTTTCGCAATGACGCTGCATGCGCAAGTGTAGTGTTTTTATTCCGCGCAAAACAAGAAAACAATCCATTGGTGCAGCGATGGCTCCAGAACTATTCTGTATGCGATAAATTTCTTTTGCGACGGTGTGGTCAGAGGTGACAAGTGCACCCATCACCACATCGGAATGTCCGCCTAGGTATTTGGTTACCGAATGCATGACGATATCTGCACCCAGATCAAGT
>JALQTG010000155.1 GCA_023264075.1 Crocinitomicaceae bacterium | reverse complement strand
AACGGTATACCCGATGCGTTCAAAAATAGAAATTATTTCACTGCGCACAAGAGAAATAGGATGGTTAGCCCCAATTTCAATGGGTTCTCCTGGACGAGAAAAATCAAGTGATTCTTTTCTCTCATCTGTTGTTTCCAAGGCTTCTTTTGTCGCAGAATATAATTCCTCCGTTTGCTGCTTCAGCGTGTTAATTAAGTTTCCAGCGGTCTTTTTTAGCTCGTCGGGTACGTTTTTTAGTTCGCTAAAAAGTTCTTTTAGAGCTCCTTTCGAACCAATAAACTTAATACGAAAAGATTCTAGTTGCTCCTTATTGCTTATTTCGAATTTTTCAATCTCAGATTGTAAGTTCTCTACTTTCTGTTTGATATTCATAGTGCACTTTTTTGACGAAAAAACCTGGCTTTTCGCCTACAAAAGTACAAAATTAGTCCTTATTAATGATTCGCCTATTAATTCCTGGGTTCAATTTCTTTTTTAGTGAAAAAATAAAATGATTTGATGGATTTTTCGGTCAGTTTTCTTAGAAAGAAGAAAAAGTGGTTGATTTTAATTCCTATGCAACCTCAAAAGATGGTAAAACAGGTGATTTGATGACACAACCAAGGTTAAATAGAACTTTGTCAAACACAATATACTTGTATCTATAAGCAACTTTTGTTAAGTTTGTACGTTCGATATATCGAAAGATATTAAAATAGAACTTGAGATTATGAAAAGACATATCATTATTACAGCGAGTGTAACATTCTTTTTAGGAAGTATTGCTCTATTTAGTTCGTGCCGAACGAAAGGTGATACGATTGCGCGCATTACAGTTCGAGACACATCAAGCATGCTTGTGTCGGACGCACGCGTTATTCTGTATGGAACTTCAACTACCGATCCGATTCAACCGGTTGTGCGTAGAGATACTGCATATACGAACTCAACTGGAGTAGCTACATTCAACTATAATGACATCTACCAATTGGGACAGGCTGGCTTTGCTGTATTAGACATTGTTGTTACAAAGGATAATTTAAGTGGTTCTAGCATCATTAAAGTAGAAGAAGAAAAAGAGAATGAACAAACTGTGTTTATTCAGCCCTAACAATGGAACTTAAGCAAAAAAAAGGGTTAATCTTATCATCCCTTTTTTATTGATAATTTTGTGCTGGTAAACTCAATAACGGCACTTTGATGTGGTGTGCAATTTGTTTCGAGACGCTTCTAGAAATTATCCGTGTAAAAATGTTTTTCTTTCTTGGCTGAACTGCTAGCACATCGATGTGGTTCTTCTCTGAGTAATTCAGTAAGGCAGATTCGATATCTGAACCGTGTTCAACGTGAAAATCAACAGGAACAGTTAGAATTTTAGTCGAATTTTTCCATTTTTCCATCTGTCCACTATCTTCATTTTTTTCACCAATAGAGAAATGCACACAGTCAACGCTTGCATTAAATAAGAATGCAAATGCACAGGTCTGTTCGAAAGCAGCTAATTCCTCCGTTTTGTAATTGGTTAAGTAGGCCACTTTTTTCAATTGATTTGAAAATACGGAAGTATCAGGAATGCTTAAAACAGGAACGTGCGCTTCTTCCATTACCCCTGAAGTAACTGATCCTAAGAAAACTTCTTTTAGTCCGGTCGCACCTTTCGTTCCCATAACCACTAAGTCAGCATTGAATTCTTTTACTGCTTGTGCAATTTTATATACGGCTTCACCTTCAACCATGGCGTGGTCAAAATGAACATCGCCCAAACCATGTTCGTCTGCTTTATCATGCAGCTGATTCACTGATTTTTTGAAGGTTTCCAAACTTTCCATTGCCATGAGTTCATATACTTCCCGCGTTGTATTTTTTAATGCGCGACCAAGTTCAGGCAATTCATACACATGTAAAAGGGTTAATTCCGCTTTCGTAGATTTACTCAGTGACAACGCATACAAAAATGCATTTTCGGCAGCTGGAGAAAAATCAGTTGGAAACAAAATTTTCTTCATTTTTAGAATTTTAATTCGACCCACTTGGAATAGACCCAATGGAAAATATCTTCTTCAAATTTGGCAATCTTTTTTTAGTATGCTCTTGATTTCGTGATTTTTTTCAAAAAAGCGAACAAATATCAACTTAACTAGCAATGGAATACCTCTTGTTTGATTTTGAATCACTCTATAAAGATGACTTCAACTTAATAGGTATTGAAGAATGTATTTTCTAATTGTAGTTGCTCTTCATAAGAAAAAACCTAGAGATAGAACTTTTTCTTGCTATTCTTGTTTAGAAAAGTTAGTTACTTTTGTGGACAAATTAAGATCGGAGAAAAAATGATTAAAACGGATATCATCATTATAGGAGCTGGTCCTGTCGGACTTTTTGCAATTTTCGAAGCAGGATTGTTGAAGCTTAAATGTCACCTCATCGATTCACTGCCTCAACCAGGGGGACAGTGCTCCGAGATTTATCCGAAAAAACCAATTTACGATATTCCGGGTTATCCATCGATTTTGGCCGGAGAACTTGTAGATAATTTGATGGAGCAAGCAGCGCCTTTCAAACCTGGATTTACTTTAGGGGAGTCGGCTCTTTCAATTGACAAGAATCAAGCTGGAAACTTTATTGTTACAACGAATAAAGGAACCCAACACGAAGCTCCGATAGTAATGATTGCAGGAGGGTTAGGGGTCTTTGAACCGCGAAAGCCACCTATTGAAAACATTGAGAACTACGAGGACAAAGGAATCGAGTATATCATTAAGGATCCGGAATTTTATCGTGGTAAACGATGCGTAATTGCTGGAGGTGGTGATTCTGCCTTGGATTGGTCCATTTTTTTGACTGAAAAAAATATTGCTTCAGAAGTCGCACTTGTGCACAGGAGAAGCTCATTTAGAGGTCACCTTGATTCTGTGCAGCGTGTTATGGATTTAGCGGAGCAAGGAAAAATCAAGTTGATTACAGAAGCAGAAGTGATTGGTGTTCATGGTGATGGAAAAGTAGAAGGAGTTGTCGTAAAACACGACAGAGAGGGTGAGTTTACCCACGCTACGGATCATTTTATTCCGTTATTTGGCTTAAAGCCATCCTTGGGTCCAATTGCAGATTGGGGATTAGAAATTGAAAAGAATGCCATCAAGGTAGATACGCTAGATTACTCAACGAATATCCCAGGTATATACGCCATAGGTGACGTGAATACGTATGAAGGTAAGTTAAAACTGATTTTATGTGGATTCCATGAAGGTACGATTGCTTTGCAATCTGCATTCGCACGGATTCATCCAGATAAGAAAAATGTCTTGAAGTATACTACTGTAAATGGTGTTCAAGGGTTCTAACTCCAGCTTACTTTTTCTTTTTTAACCGTGAATTCAATTCGAAGTCTCGCTCGTTAATCAGCACGAAGCGAAGGGATACGAAGAAGGTGTTAACAGCCGTAAAAGTGTCATGTGGCGTGAGTAATGCATAACCAATTTGCCCATGAAATCCGAATAGTTTATAGCCAAGCGCTGGACTTATTCCGTAGCGATGGTGGGTAAAATCCGTCCTATACACGAGCCTTCCTCCAAAGGTAAACTTAGTCCGTCCCCCTTTATAATAATATCCACTACTGAAGCCAAGAACGTTTTCAAAAAGGTTGTAGTCTAATCCGGCGTGAATGGCATGTGTTGTAGGTCTTTTTAGTCGTAGTTTACGCCATTGCATCTCTCCACCTATTTCGGCCAAGGTATATTTACCTTGTTGTATTCCAAAATAAGGTCCGCTTTGCCTCAATCCTACTTCGAGTAAAGGGTCTTTTTTCTTCTTATCCTCGTTGGAGAAAAGCTCTGATAATTTCCCGTCTTGTGCGAATAAAGTCGAGGATAGCAAAAGGGTATATGCAAAAAACAAAGGTTTAATCATTCGACGGAGTATTTTCGAGCTGTAATTTTTTTAGTTCTTGAAGATCCTCGACTGTTATTCCGAGACTATCTGCAGTTTGTTTTAAACGCACGAGGTCATCAAGTGTTACTTCATCGGTTGGCTGCAGTTCGGCGTTGACGTTGTTTTTAAGCCATATAGTACTCTCCTCAATAGCAGGAATCGTGGCTGACGCAATTACTTTGACCGGCTCATAAAGAAGTGACTCAGTTTTTACATCTTCCGGGATAAACTCTCCCCGTTCGTCATAGGTTTCTAACAATATAATTCCTATACTCAGGGTGTATAACATTTTTAAGAGCGCGAATACTATTCCTAGAATTTTATTTACTGGACTGAGATTGACGACTTGAATCATTTTTTCGAGCATCTTGCCTGCAAAATAAACCATTGCTCCAACAGCAAGAAAGGTTAGCGAAAATGCGACAACCGGTATGTATTTCCCTTCCACATCGGAAGAATCCCGAATAAACTGTGCCGTCCAATCGGAAAAATGAATGCCAGCATAGATGCCTACAAGCAGGGCTAAAAGGGTGAACAACTCAATAATGAATCCCTTTTTAAATCCTTGCCAAGCGGCATATCCTAGAGGCACAATGATGATAATATCAATAAAATTCATTGAGCTAAGTTACGCGTTCATCATTCCCAAACTCCGTTGGAGCTTGTGTTTTATGAACATTTCATTCTGAATTGAAGAAAATTTTTATTTTTTTTATTGATCTCCCCCCCCGCAAATTGAATAACAATCGTTTCTACTAGAAACAAACTTATAGTTATGAAAAAAACGAAATTTTTAGTGATAGCAATGTTGGGAGTAACATTAGCTACAGTATCGTGTAAAAAAGATGAGCCAACAGATCCTACAGTTGAAGACCCAACAGTCAATCCTTCTGCTCAGGCACTAGGTGCATTCTTTGCAGGAAACGCGGCAAATGAAGTACAACAGTTTACAATTGACGCTACTAGTCCTGGATCAATTACAGGAAGCAAGGGGACAGTTATCAACTTTTCTGGAAGTTCTTTTGAAACTCAATCAGGAACAATCGTTACTGGTAACGTAGATATAGAGTTGATTGAAATCTTTTCAAAAGCGGATATGATTCAATTGAACAAACCTACCATGGCGAATCATCCAAGCGGTGGGCTAGTACCTTTAATCTCAGGAGGGGAATTCAAGATTACTGCTTCTCAAAACGGACAAGAATTGAATTTGAGAGATGGATTTAACTACTTTGTTACTATTCCGGCTGCCAACGGAGTGGACCCAAACATGGAAATTTTCTATGGCAATGGCGATAGTGATACAGTAGTATGGAATCAAGCGGATAGTTCTGTTATTTGGGGGCAAGGAAATCAGTACAGTGCTTATTTTGACTCATTGAATTGGATTAATTTGGATTATTTCATGAATGAGCCAGGAACACAAACCACGGTTCAAGTTGAAGTTCCTCTGGGATTCAATAATCAGAATTGTGCCTTATTTATCTCTTTTGATGGATTAAATAGTTTGGCTATGTTGTATAATGCTACGGGGAACGTATTCACATCTGCGCCGTCTTACACATTACCTGTTGGTATGGATGTTCACTTTGTAGCGCTGTCATTTATAAATAATGAACCGCATGTCGCAATAGTGGCCGCACAACTAACGAATAATCATTACGAAGTCATTCAGCAATTGAACCAAACTACAACTGGTCAGTTAGAGATAGATTTATCGAACCTTCCATAGGTGGATAGCGCAAATAGCCGTGCATAATTATATGCATGGCTATTTTTTTCGTTTCTTCAGCAGACGAATTGAAGAGTGAACGCGTCTTAGTTAAAAAACGGAAACTTGCTAATTGATAGCGAAATAGTAAAGAAAATTCAAGATCATGATCGAAAGGTCATTCTCGTCC